>CAMHDB010000250.1 GCA_946183715.1 uncultured Oscillibacter sp. | reverse complement strand
GCGGCAAAAAATCCGAGCCTGATTCATTCTTGCCCGAATAATGGGCTTTTTGAGGAAGATATGTGCGCCCAAAAACTTGGAAACTGGTGTACCACATAAAAAACAGGAGAATCACAAGATAAAGCGCTGAAAAAAGTTCAGGAGTGCGCACTTCTGTTGATGTAAAAGACTTATATTTTTTCAGATTCATCTTGTCATCCATGATTTCCCATTCCACAGCGTAAAGGCGCAAAGGCAGGTTTTCTTCAATCAAGTTAAGCGCTTCAATCTTTCGCTGATTAAGGAGACCATAGGATTTAATAATCTGTTTCCATGCGTTGTTCAAGATAATACCCGCTACAGACATAATCGCGGATACCACCAGTTTTGTGGACATATCTAATGCAGAGGAGTCAGCGGCGATAACAGTGCCGATAACAGTTAAGAAAGCACCGTTGATAATGATGTACAGGTTACTAACAGTTTGCCGCCGTTCAACAACCGCCTCGGACGTTGCTTGATAGAGCTTGTATTGCTCGAAAAGCCGTTCCTTCTCCTTTTCCGCATCCGTGGGCGAGAGATTAAGATAAGACTTGGAAAAAATATCATATTCTTTCCTGTCGTAGCGTTCAATACACTTTTTTACGTCTTCAAGAGAACAAATCGTTGCCTTATCGACAGATTCTCCTGTAAAGGCGTCTTGTTCTTTCATCCAGTCCGGAAGCGGAAGGTTACTGCGGAGTTGATGGACTAAAACCGCTTTGTTCAGTTCAAAGGCCAGTTCCATTTCCCACTTTATATTGACACTTTTTGCGGAATCTTCCCCTTGCAAAAACAGAATCAGTTGCGTTTCTTGCATTAGCCGCCGAAATTCTCGGTGCCATGAAGAAACATGATGTTTCAAAATCAGGACATTTGCGTGCTTAATCCCTGCTGAATCCGCTTGTTCAAGATAGTCTTTTACCTTGTCCGCGTCAGCGCCATCAGAACTGGAATTTACGATAAAAACATTGACCACGGCATGGCCTCCTTTCTTACGCTTCCCACGGCACCGGGGACGGTGCGCCCGAGATTTTGCGCGGAATTTGTATATAGCGCGCGTACTTTTCGGGCGTGAACGCGCTCCGGTAGATTCCGGCGTATTCGCGCTGAATGTCGCTGTCCGGGCGCGGGCCGTCCGCCCAGTAGATGATTTGATAGTGTACGCCGAAAATGTCGGCCTCGACGCCCGCCCGCCGCGCGCCGTTTCGCCGGTAAAAATCCAGACGCCGCGCCGCGATTTCCGGGTCGGGCGCATGCTCCACGGCCTCCACTTCCCCGACTATCACGCTGTCCGGGTACTGTTCCAGCAACGCGCGCAACATGTACGCGCCAAGTCCGGCGTTGCGCCGCGCGCGCGTTACGCAGAGGTAGTCCAACAGCGCCCAGCCCGGACGCCCCGACCACAGGAAGCACTCCCCCGCGATTTCCGCGCCGTCGTACAGGCACAGCGGCACGTACTTTCCGCGCCGCGTCATGTCCACGATGTTCCGGAGCGGCTTCAACTCCTGCGGCGGGAACGCCTCCGCCAAGTCGCGCTCGTAGGCGAGGCGCAATTCCGCCGCCGTGGGCGTCTTTAGTTCCATACAGTCACTCATCGTCGAAAGTCCTCGTCATAATCAGCGCGTCCTCTACGGGGTGCTCGTAGTAGTTCTTACGCCGCCCGACCGCCCGAAAGCCCCGGCTTCCGTACAGCGCGATTGCCGCGTAGTTCGACGCCCGTACTTCCAGCGTCAGGAACGCCAGCCGATTCCCCCGCGCGAAATTAAGAAATACCTGTAACAGTCTCGCCGCGACGCCCTGCCGCCGACAGTCCGGACGCACGGCGATATTGTCGATTGAACCCTCGTCAAGTACGACCGTCAGCCCGGCGTATCCGGCGACGTGTCCGGCGTCGTCCAGCGCGACCAGATACGCCGATAAATCGTTTTTGAGCGCCTCCGAGAGCAGATTCCGCGACCACGGGTCGGAAAAGCATACCCGCTCCAGCGCCGCTACTTCGTCCAGATGTTCCGCCGTCATGGGCGCGATTCGCACCCGCATTCGTTCCGACATGAGCCTATTCCCCCTCTTTGGCCTCTAACCAGTTCCGGCCCCAGTGGGCCTCCGCCGTCAGCGGCACCGACAGCGCCGCTACGCCTTCCATCTCCTCCCGGAGAATCCGCGCCACTTGCGCCGCCTGTTCTTCCGGACAGTCTACAATCAGCTCGTCGTGAACCTGTAAGACGAGTTTCGCGGCGGGACACTCCTCCCGGAGACGCTTCCAGACCGCGCACATTGCAAGTTTCATTACGTCCGCCGCCGTGCCCTGTACGGGCGTATTCAGCGCGACGCGCTCCCCGAACGCCCGCGTAGTGTGGCGCGACGCCGACAACTCCGGTAATTCGCGGCGGCGGTGGAACAGTGTCTCGACATAGCCATTGTCACGGGCCTGTTGTACGACGCCGTCCATATAGCGCCGGACGCCCGGGAACGCCTCGAAATAGCCGT
>CAMHDB010000249.1 GCA_946183715.1 uncultured Oscillibacter sp. | reverse complement strand
AGAAGTACGGCGAGACCGTGCGCGTCGTCGAAATGGAAGACTTCTCTCTGGAGTTCTGCGGCGGCACCCACGTCGACAATACGGCGAAAATCGGTACCTTCTGGCTGTTGTCGGAATCGTCGATTGCGTCGGGGGTACGGCGTATCGAGGCCATCACGGGCCGCGCCGCGCTCGACTTCGCCGAGGAACGCTTCCAAATGCTGACCGACGCCGCGCGGCTGTTCAAAATCAGCCCGGCGGAACTCGTCAGCCGCATTGAGGCCTCTTTCACGGAAATGAAGTCCATGCGGCAGGAAATCGAGAAGTTTAAGTCGGAGGCGTCGCTTGGAGAAGCGCGGCAATTCCTGTTGAGCGCGAAAACGATGTACGGCCTGAAAATCGTCTCGGCGTCGCAGGACGGCCTCGACGCCAACGCGCTCCGTCAGCGCGGCGACTTTCTCCGCGATAAGGAACCCTCTGTCGTGGGCGTACTCGCGGGCGTCAACGACGGCAAGATTACGATTGTCGCCGTATGCGGTCCGGAGGCCGTCAGGAAGGGAATCAAGGCCGGGGAACTCGTCAAGCGCGTATGCGGAATCTGCGGCGGCAGGGGCGGCGGCAAGCCCGAAAGCGCTATGGGCGGCGGTTCCGACCTGCTCAAACTCGACGACGCGCTCGCCGCTGTCGACGATTTCATTGTAGAGAAACTCGGCGGCTAAGAAAGGAGTAATTTATGTCGGATTGCCTGTTCTGCAAAATCTCAGCGGGGGAGATTCCCAGCAAGAAAGTCTACGAGGACGAGCTTTGCTACGCCTTCCACGACATCGCCCCGCAGGCCCCCGTACACTTCCTCATTATCCCCAAAGCCCATCTCGCGTCGGTGTCGGCGGTGACGCCCGACAATTGCGCCGTCGTGGGGCATATCTTCGCCGTCATCGCCAAACTCGCCGCCGAAATGGGCCTTGACAGTTACCGGGTCGTCTCGAACATCGGCGCGCAGGCCGGACAGAGCGTGCCCCATCTGCATTTCCACGTCCTCAGCGGACGCGACATGACGTGGCCTCCGGGCTGACCGAAAGCCGCTTCTCCCGGACGGAACTCCTGTTCGGGAGGGACGGCATGGAGAAACTGTCGCGGGCGCGGGTGGCGGTATTCGGCCTCGGCGGCGTCGGCGGCTACGCCGCCGAAGCCCTTACGCGGAGCGGTATCGGCGCGCTCGATTTCGTCGACCACGACGTAGTCTCCGAAAGCAACCTGAACCGCCAGATTCTCGCGACTTCCGGCACCGTGGGCCGCTATAAGGCCGACGTAGCCCGGGAGCGCGCGCTGTCCGTGAACCCGGACGCCGTAGTACACGCCTACCGCGTGTTCTACACGCCCGAAACCGCCGCGCGGTTCGACTTCTCCCGCTACGACTACGTCGTAGACGCCATCGACACCGTGACGGGCAAACTGTCGCTCGTGGAGGAGGCGTACCGCACCGGGACGCCGCTCGTCAGCTCTATGGGCACAGGGAATAAGCTCCGCCCGTCCATGCTGGAAGTCTCCGACATCTACGAGACCTCGGTCTGCCCGCTGGCGCGCGTCATGCGGAAGGAACTCCGGAAACGCGGAATCCCGCGCCTGAAAGTCGTCTGGTCGCGGGAAACCCCGCTGGAACCGTCCGGCGACGCCCCCGCGCGCGCGTCGGGGCGGCCCGTACCGGGCAGTACGGCCTTCGTCCCGGCGGCGGCGGGCCTGCTCCTCGCCTCGGAAGTCGTGCGCGATTTGCTCTCCCGCCCCTGAAACACAACGATTCCCGTCCGGTTTTGCCCCGGGCGGGAATTTGTTACAAATTGTTTTCAAATTGTTCATAATTTTTCCAAAAAAAGGGCTTGCATTTTGTCGAGAACTGATTTATACTAGACCACGAAGAACACATGAGGCGGTAGCCTGTGGAATGCGGCAACATTCCACAAGCCTACATCGAGTGAGACATGTTACAAAAGGACACTCAACACACCGGTTTTTCCGGACCGCGGGAGTATTATACCCACTTTCTACGTTCTTTTGCAAGGTTCATTACCGTACTTTTCCGCTGTCGTTACGAGTTCGGACAGCGAAAAGGGGCGGGGTTTCATGGATGGACTGCGCGAAAAATGTCGGCGTGGGCGTGGTACGGCGGAAATACGCTTTCAGATTGTCAGGCGTTCTCGCGCTTTGATAGTTCGGGCGGTGTTGGGTTTTCACTCAACGCCGCCTTTGTGTGTTCTGGCAGAGCCGCCGGAAGGGGGATTTAACGTCGCCCCCGTCCGGGTTCGGCCTGTCAGTACAGTACAAGGAGGACTGTCAAGCATGAAAAAGGTAAGGAAACAGGCGGGCTTTACGCTCGCCGAACTGCTCATCGTGGTGGCGATTATCGCCATTCTGGTGGCAATCGGAATCCCGATGTTCAACACCGCGATGGAGAAGAGCCGTGAGACGGCGGACGTATCCAATCTGCGCGCCGCGAAGGCCGCCGGGGCCGTGCTCCATATGGACGGCATGACCGTTCC
>CAMHDB010000248.1 GCA_946183715.1 uncultured Oscillibacter sp. | reverse complement strand
TTCTTTAACGGCCTCGGCATGGGTATCGCCGTGACGATTATCCTGACCCTCTCCAACATCATCATCGCCGCCATTCGGAACATCGTCCCCGACAAAATCCGCATTGCCATGTTCATCGTGGTCATCGCCGGATTCGTGACGATGGTCGATTTGCTGTTGCAGGCGTTCGTTCCGGCGCTGTCGGAATCGCTGGGCGTGTTCATCCCGCTGATTGTCGTCAACTGTATCATTCTGGGCCGCGCGGAGTCGTTTTCGTACAAGAACGGCGTCGCGGCGTCGGCGGTCGACGGGATTTGTCAGGGTATCGGCTACACCGTCGTGTTGCTGGTGATGTGTGTCATCCGCGAATTTCTCGGCGCGGGGACGTTCGGCGGCGGAATCCTCGGCCCCGGCGGAATCTTCGAGGGCGGCGCGCTCGGCGCGGGCAAGGGCATTACGATTCTGCCCGAACAGTACCCCATGAAGCTCCTCACGCTCCCCGTGGGCGGATTCATCGTGCTGGCGGTACTCATTGCCGCCATGCAGTGGGCCTTGGAACGCTCCAAGGCCAAGGCCGAAAAGGAGGCGGCGGAAGTATGAAAGAGCTGTCAACGCTTGTCACGATTACCATCGGCGCGATTCTGTCGAATAACTTCATCTTTTCGCAGTTTCTGGGTTGCTGCCCGTTCATGGGCGTGTCGAAAAAAATCGACACCGCCACGGGCATGGGTTTCGCGGTCGTGTTCGTCATGGGGCTGGCCTCCGCCATTACGTGGTGCGTCTACCACTGGATTCTCGTCCCGCTGAACCTCGTCTACATGGAGACCGTCGCCTTTATCCTCGTCATCGCCGCCCTCGTGCAGTTCATCGAGATGTTTTTACAGAAGTCGGTGCCGTCGCTGTACACGGCGCTGGGCGTGTACCTGCCCCTCATCACGACCAACTGCGCCGTGCTCGGCGTCGCCCTGCTGAATATCCAGAACTCCTACAACTTCATCGAGTCCGTAGTCTACGGCATTATGGGCGGCGTGGGCTTCCTGCTGGCAATCGTACTGCTGGCGAGTATCCGCGAACAGCTCGTCTTCGCCGACTATCCGAAATCCTTCGAGGGGTTCCCGATTGCGCTCGTCTCCGCCGGACTGATGGCCCTGGCGTTCATGGGCTTCTCCGGGCTGGACATCTTCAAGTAAGGGGGGCTGGACATGTTAAACGTAGTTTCCGCCGTACTGGTGCTCGGGCTTCTGGGCGCGGTATTCGGCGCGCTTCTGGCGGTGGCCTCCAAAATCTTCGAGGTCAAGAAGGACCCCCGCGAGGAGGCCGTACTGAGTAAGCTGGCCGGGGCCAACTGCGGCGGGTGCGGGTACCCGGGCTGTGCGGGCTGTGCGGCGGCGATAGTCGCGGGCGACGCGCCCGTGACGGCCTGCGCCCCCGCCGGCCCCGACGCCGCCGCCGCGATTGCGCAAATTATGGGCAAAGTCGCCTGTGTCGGCGAGCGGGAGACGGCGTTCGTGCGCTGTAACGGCGGCACCGCCGCCGTCAGGCGCTTCGAGTACGTCGGCATTGCGGACTGTACCGCGGCGGAGAAAGTCGCGGGCGGCCCTGTCGAATGCGCGTGGGGCTGTCTGGGGTTCGGTTCGTGCGTGAAGGCGTGCCAATTCGGCGCGATGAGTATCGGCCCGAACGGCGTCGCGGTCGTCGACGAGAGCAAGTGTACGGACTGCATGGCCTGCGCGGCGGCGTGTCCGCGCAAGCTGATTGTCTCCGTACCCGTGTCGAAAAAGGTGCGCGTCATGTGTCTGAATCAGGAAAAGGGAAAGGCCGCTATGACGGTTTGCGAAAATTCCTGTATCGGCTGCGGGCTGTGCGAGAAGGAGTGCAAGAAGGACGCGATTCACGTCGTGAACGGTATCGCCTCCATCGACTACGCCAAGTGCGTCAACTGCAAGCTGTGTACGAAAGTCTGCCCACGCGACGCGATTACGCCCGTTGCCACGCCCGAGGAAAAGGAAAAGTACAAGGAAATCAAGAAGCGTCAGGCGGAGGCGGCGAAACAGAAGGCCGCCGCCGCAAAAAAGTAAGCTGTCCGGGAAAGGGGCTGTCTCAAAACGTGAGACAGCCCCGAATCCCTTATTAGGAAAGGTATCTTTCCGGGAAAAAACACCACACAAAACCGCCGCAAGACGCTGGCTGCTGTCCTGCGACGGTTTTGTTTTGAAATTCTTCACTTGGAAGCAGGAAACACGCAATACCATCGGATGAAACTAGCGTCCGTTTCATGAAAAAGTCACAAATTTTCCGCGTCGTCAGGCATATTCTCCGCCGGGTTATTGTCTTCCGCTCCGCCGGATTCCTCCGTGTCGACAGAGGGTTCCGTGCCGTCAGTTTCCTCCGTCTCGACAGGGGGGACTGTGGCGTCAGTTTCCTCCGTCTCGACAGAAGGTTTCGTGCCGCCAGTTTCCTCCATCTCGACAAGGGGTTCCGTGCCGCCAGTTTCCTCCGTCTCGACAGGGGGGACTGTGGCGTCAGTTGCCTCCGTCT
>CAMHDB010000247.1 GCA_946183715.1 uncultured Oscillibacter sp. | reverse complement strand
ACGACGCCGGAAACGTGCGTGTCAACCGCGGCTACCGCGTGCAGTTCAATTCGGCCATCGGGCCCTACAAGGGCGGACTGCGCTTCCACCCGACGGTGAACCTGTCCATCCTGAAGTTCTTAGGCTTTGAGCAGATTCTCAAGAACAGCCTGACCGGACTGCCCATCGGCGGCGGCAAGGGCGGCGCGGATTTCGACCCGAAGGGCAAGAGCGAGGGCGAGGTCATGCGCTTCTGCCAGAGCTTCATGACGGAGTTACAGCGGCATATCGGGCAGTTCGTGGACGTTCCCGCCGGGGACATCGGCGTGGGCGGGCGCGAAATCGGCTACCTGTTCGGGCAGTACAAGCGCATCCGCGACAGCTACGACGCCGCCGTGCTGACCGGGAAGGGCCTCGATTTCGGCGGCTCTTTGGCGCGTACCGAGGCCACCGGCTACGGCCTGTGCTACCTCACCGCCGAGATGTTGCAGTGCATGAAGAACGAGAGTTTCGCCGGAAAGACCGTCGTCATCTCCGGCTCCGGCAACGTCGCGACGTTCGCCGCCGAGAAGGCCATGACGCTGGGCGCGAAAGTCGTCGCCATGAGCGACTCCAACGGATACGTTCATGACCCCGACGGAATCAAGCTGGACATCGTCAAGGACATCAAAATCGGCCACCGCGGACGTATCAAGGAATACGCCGACCGGGTTCCGGGCAGCACGTACACGGAGGGTTTCCGGGGCATTTGGACGATTCCCTGTGACATCGCGCTCCCGTGCGCCACGCAGAACGAGATTGACGGGGAGACCGCGAAAATCATCGTGAAGAACGGCGCAATGGCGGTCGCGGAGGGCGCGAATATGCCCAGCCGCCCCGAGGCAATCGCGGTATTCCAGAACGCGGGACTGCTGTTCGCCCCGGCGAAGGCGGCCAACGCGGGCGGCGTCGCGACGAGCGCGCTGGAAATGAGCCAGAACAGCATGCGCTATAGCTGGACGTTCGAGGAAGTCGACGCGAAGCTCAAGGGCATTATGGTCAACATCTTCCACAACATCTACGACGCGGCGGAGCAGTACGGCGCGGCGGGCGATTTGGTAGCGGGCGCGAATATCGCCGGATTCCAGAAGGTCGCCAACGCCATGCTCGCGCAGGGCCTCGTGTGATTCCCCGGTACTGACCGGGACGCCCACGCCCCCTCCCGTAGGCGCGGGAGGGGGCGCTTTATCGTATAAAAAACCGCCCCGCGCGGCGCGGGACGGGCTTTATATTAAACTACACGCAGACCGCCGATAAAGTAACGGCTGTGATAACCGCTGGCGATGGTGCCGTAGGTAACTTTGCGGCTGGAAGAGGAAGCGTGAATAAACTGGTTGTTGCCGATGTAGATTCCGACATGGGAGGCGGCCTTGCCCCGGGCTACTTTCGGGTCGCGGAAGAACACGAGGTCGCCGGCGCGCAGGGCGGATTTGCTGTAGATTTTCTTGCCCTTGCCGCTTGTCCACTGTCCGGAGGCGCTGTGCGGGAAGCTCACGCCGAACTGACGGAACACCAGCATAGTAAAACCGGAGCAGTCCACGCTTCTGGAGGAGGCGCCGCCGTAGACGTAGCGCACGCCCAAGTAGCGTTTCGCGGCGGCCACCACGGAGCTGTTGCCCGCCGTGGAAGTGCCGCTCTTGCCGGAAGAAATGTCAGTCAGGTTCAGGTAGTCACTCCGGATGTAGCCCTCGGTGCCGTACTGGCAACGGACGAGATACCAGCCGTCGTAGCAGGCCAGCACCGTGACGTAGGCCTTATTCTCGATAATTTGGAGAATGTCGCTGTCGTCGGCGGGGAGGTAGCGGACGCAGACGCCCTCGGAGTTCACCTGCGCGCGGGCCTCGAAACTGCCGTTCTCCAGCTCTTCCAGATAGTTGGTGGAAACGTATCCGGTCTTTCCCTCGTAAGAGACCTTAAACCACTCTTCCTCGGTACGCTCCAGCAGGGCCAGCGTGGCGTTCTTGTCCAGATTCATCACGACGGCGGAATCGGTCGTCGGGTACTCACGCATATTCAGGGCGTTCCCGGTGGTCTTGGCGAGGCCGACGGCCAACTCGTCAGCGGAGGCGAGCCCGGCCAGCATTGCGGCGGTGGCGGCGGAAATCAGGAATACGCGGGCCGCTTTGCAGGGAAAGTGTATCATAAGGTATCTCATCCTTTCATGTCTTGAAGCGTGGTATTCGGTACGGGTTCAGGGACAGTCCGGCGAACCCGTGGGGATTACTTCCCCTTCAAGGCCCGGTCAAGCCAGACGTAGGCGAAATCCATCGCGGTGTAGAGATTGTCCTTTTCTCCCTTCTTGATGACCCGGTCGCGGGACTTGGCGTCCAGTTCGGTGGACTGGAGCTGAATGGAAATCCGGGTGGCGAGGTTGAGGGACTGGTCGGTATCGGGGTCTGCGGAGGCGTCCGGCTTTTTCGGTTCCATGCGGGTCGTCTCCATAACTTGCATCATGACAATATAGGGGTCGGCCATGGAGCCGTAATAAATCAGGTTGCCG
>CAMHDB010000246.1 GCA_946183715.1 uncultured Oscillibacter sp. | reverse complement strand
GAGTTTGAAGGGGAACATCTCATACGCGCCCTTTTCCCCCTTGACATCAATGCCCATCCCGGCGCAGGCCTCCAAAAGTTCCCGTGAAAAATCCCCGTCCGCGAGATAGGCGGCGGCGGAGAAGCCTTCCAGCGCTTCCCGCACGTCGGCTATGCGTTGCCGCAACTGTTCCTGCGCCTCCTCCAGCGCGGCCAGATTTTTGCGCAACTCGGCCAGATTGCCCGTGTCCGTATTCTTCTGCGCGGCCTTCTGCAACCTCGCCACCGCGCCGACGCTCTCCCGCAGAGCCTTTTCCCGCGGCTGTAACGCCTCGTATAATTCCTCATAGCCCATTGTGCCGCATACCGCCTTTCCGTTCCCCCGTTCCGGGGCGTGATTCGGTGAAAATTATAGCCTATGCGACCGCCTTTGACAAGAGCTTTTTGCGTGTATACTCAAGTCAGGGCGGCGCGGCTGTGAGGCGGAGAACTTTACCGCTTTTGAGTATCAGCCCCGTTTTCACCGGGGAGCTTTTTATTCCTCCGCGCCGTACTCCTCAGGGAACTCCTCCGCGCCGTCAAACTCCCCGGGGAACTCCTCCGCGCCGTCAAACTCCCCGGGGAACTCCTCCGCGTTGCCGTCCGGCCCGGGCGTGACTTCCTCCGTCCGCACAACGTGGTATTCTCCGTCCGCCCCTTCCAGCACTTCCAGACGAACCGCGCGTAACTCTCCGCCGACGGGCTCCCGGACTTCCCGCACTGTCAGGCCGTCGTCAGTGTAGTCCGTGAACTCCTCGCGCACGAGTACCGCTTCGCCGTCGCGGAACTCGTAGTAGTCCACCAGCGGGAAGTCCTCCGTACCGTTCTTCCAGTCCTCGGTCACGCGGCTGACGGGTTCCAGCGCGCCGCCGTTATAACGGAAACGCTCCTGACAGTCGAGGCCGTCGTCGCGGCGGTACGTCGAGACGATTTCCCGCGCGTCGGGGTCGACTTCCGCCCCCCGGAGTGTGAAGGCATACTCATAAAGCCCCGCGTCCGGGTTCCAGAGGTAGTAGTAATGCGGGTCGCCGTTGCGCGTCACCTGCGCGTAGAGGTCGACATCCTCCGCGCCGTCGAAATTCATGTCGCGCACGGACAGCGCGCTTTCTACGGTCGGCGCCTGCGTCGTCGCGGCCCCCTCGATTGCCGCCACGGCCAATGTCTGAAGCGCGGCCTCGCCCTCGTACACGCGTACCTCCCGGATGCCGTAACGCACACTGCTGCCCGGCTGCGTCAGCGCCTGTCCGACCGCGTCCAGTCGCAATGTACGCCCGCCGCCCACCGCCGCGCTGACCGACGAGAGTACGCGGTCTCCGGTCTCGGGGTCAATGTCGTCCGGCCCGGGCTGGATTTCGAGCTCCGGAACGGGCTCTTCCGGCTCCGGCGCGGGCGCTTCGGCGACGGGCTCCGGCGTCTCCGCGGCGCAGGCCGAGAGCAGTACCAGCACCGACAGGCAGAGTATGATAAACCGTTTCATAGCAGTTCTCCTTCCATATTCCGATGAAAACTTTCCACAGTGTACCACGTTTTCAGAAATTTGCAAGGGGTTTCCTCCGCTCGCCGCGGGACAGCCCGGAGGGGCGAACTTGAACGCACGCGCATAGGATGAGGAAGCGAAGGGGGGAATCAGGATGAGTTTTTCCGACCGTGAATTACTGGCGCGTCTGATTCAATGCGAGGCGGGCGGAGAGGGCGAGAACGGCATGAAAGCGGTGGCGGGGGTCGTCATGAACCGCGTCCACGCGCGGGGCGGGGAGTACGCCCGCACGGGGCGCGGGAGCATTCGCAACATTATTTTCCAGCCGTACCAGTTTGTATGCGCCAGCGAAATGGAGGGCGGCGTGTACAACCCGCAGAACATCTACAACATGAGGCCGGAGCAGATACACTACGATATCGCCGACTGGGCGATTGCCGGGAACCGGCTCGCCGACGTGGCCGAGTCGATGTGGTTCTACAACCCCTACGGCCCGACCTGCCGCCCGTTCTTCCCGTCGGAGGTGGGCTACTGGCAGACGCGCATCGGCGACCACTGCTTCTACAATCCAACCAACGCGTACTATCAAACCTGAAATCAAGCGGAAACGAGGCGTTATTATGAAAAACCAACCTGCTACTTACGGGAGAACCCGCACGGACTGGACTTCGGAAATCAAGCCCGCGCGCGTAGCCCCGGATATCGGCGGCAACGGCGCGACGCGCCCACCGTCGGACACCGGGCGCGGCGGAATCGACGCCGACGAGTGGGCCCCGGACGCGGAGACGCCCGTACTGTTGGACGACCGCAGCCCGGTACCCATGGGGACGCGTCAGGACACGGGCGAAATATGGCCCAACATCGAAAACAACCTGTCCAATGAAGTGATAGAATCGCCCACGACGATGGAGGAAGTCTACCGGGGTTCGATGAAGTCGCTGTTATTGCGGAACGTGGGGAACTACGTGGTAGCCACGTTCCTGATTGGCACGCAGACCACCGTTTCATGGGAAGGGATTCTCTACG
>CAMHDB010000245.1 GCA_946183715.1 uncultured Oscillibacter sp. | reverse complement strand
GCAAAACGCCCTTTCCGATATCCGGAAGGGGCGCTTTGCTGTCGAAAAAGCGGGGAAATGTCCATTTTATGGCACTCCCCCGGCGGTCTGGGAAAAGTTTTCAAAAAGTTTTCAAATTTTTCTGCCTTTTCGGGCCGGAAATTTCAGAATTGCTATTGAAAAATTCCTCCCGTTGCCGTAAAATAGCGGAAAGCCGCAGACGGAAAGGAGCGTGTACGCCTTGCGGGTCATCACAGGCACGGCGCGGGGGAAACGCCTCCGCGAACTGGAAGGACAATCTACCCGCCCGACGACCGACCGCGTCAAAGAGGGACTGTTCAGCGCCATACAGTTCGATATCGCGGGCGCGCGGGTGCTCGACCTGTTCGCCGGAACCGGACAATTGGGTATCGAATGCCTCTCACGCGGGGCGGAAGCGGCGGTATTCGTCGACAGTAACCCCAAGGCCGCCGCGCTTGTGCGGGACAACCTCCGTATTACGGGCCTCGACGACCGCGCCACCGTCCTGCAAACGGACGCGCTCGACTTCCTCTCCCGTACCCGCGAACGCTTCGACCTCCTCTTTCTCGACCCGCCGTACTCCTCCGGCCTGCTGGAAGAGGCGATAAATCGCGCCGCGGCATTTGACATTCTGAAACCGCGTGGTATAATAGTGGCCGAATACCCGGCGGGAGGGGCCTTCGCCGCGCCTCCGCCCCCGTTCCGCGCCGGGCGTACTTACCGCTACGGGAAAATCGCCGTCACGCTCTGCCGGCACGAGGATGAAAACACATGAGAACCGCCGTTTGTTCCGGGAGTTTCGACCCCATCACGCTGGGCCACTACGACGTAATCGCCCGAACCGCCGCCTGTTTCGACCGGGTGTGGGTGTGCGTCAGCCCGAACGCCGAGAAGAAAAATCAGATGTTCACTCCGGAACAGAAGCTGATTCTAGTCCGGGCCGCCGTCGAGGGACTGCCCAACGTACAAGCTGAACTCTACCCGGGTCTGCTGGCGGACTACGCCGTAAGCAAGGGCGCGACCGCCATCGTGCGCGGCGTGCGCGACGGTACCGACTTCGACGCCGAATACCAACTCGCGTTGATTAACCGGGGCATTCACGAGGGCTTGGAGACGCTGTTCCTGCCCGCAAGCCCCCCGTTGCGTCACTTCAGCTCGTCCATGGCGCGGGAGATGATTCGCTATCGTCAACCGCTTGAAAACTATCTGCCCGGGGCCGTCATTCCCCTGGTGCGGGATATGATGAAGTAAAAGGAGAATGAAACATGGCCAATGAAGTAGATCGTCTGATTGACATGCTCTATGAGAAAATCGAGGAAGCGCGCCCCGTGGCTTTGCAGACTGGGATGTGCAAGGTTGACCGCGACGAGGTTCTTGACCTGTTGGACGAGCTGAAAGCGCAGTTCCCGGTGGAGTTCAAGCGCTCTCAGGAACTCTTGGCCGCCCGTGACAAGTTCAAGGACGAGGCCAAGCGCGAGGCCGACCGCATTGTCAGACAGGCGGAGCAGACCGCCCGGAAGATGGTCTCCGAAAGCGAAGTCGTCTACAAGGCGCAGGAGCAGGCACACCAGATTATCGCCCGCGCCGAGGAACGCGCCCGCCAGCTCTTCCAAATGGCGAACGAGTACGCGGAAGACTCCCTTGCCCGCACGGAGGAGATTATCCAGAAGGCCGCGAACGAAGTCAAAGAGAACCGCGCGCGCTTCCGTACTGTCTCGGCGGCGCGGATTCAGGAGAAGCGCGAGAAAATAGCCCCCCCGCAGGATGCCGCCAAGACGGACGCGTAAAAATATAGAATACGTGTTCCAGTTTTGCCGCCGGAAAGAAAAATTTTCAAATTTTTCCCTCCGACAGCAAAAAAAGTCTTGCCATTTCGGGAGAATGCGGATATACTGGACATAAGATTCGGCCCCGTCCGAATTGCCGGAGGGGGTGGAACGATGAGCGAATACCGACACACGCCGGTGCTGCTGGACGCCTGCATGCAGGCGCTGGCCGTGCGTCCAGACGGGCTCTACGTCGACGGCACCCTCGGGCGCGCCGGACACGCGTCCGAAATCGCGCGGCGGCTGACTTCCGGACGCCTCGTCGGAATCGACCGCGACCCGGAGGCGCTGTCGGCGTCGGCGGAACGCCTCGCGCCGTGGCGCGACCGCGTGACGCTCCTGCACGGCTCGTTCGCCGACCTCGGCGCGCTTCTGGACAGTATCGGCGTCCGGGAGGCCGACGGCATGCTGTTCGACTTGGGCGTATCGTCGCCGCAACTCGACGACCCCGCGCGCGGCTTCTCCTACCTCCGCGACGCCCCGCTCGATATGCGCATGGACACGACTTCCTCTCTGTCGGCCCGCGACGTGCTCAATACGTGGCCAGAAAGCGAACTCCGGCGCATCCTCTACGAGTACGGCGAGGAGCGTTGCGCCCCCGCCATTGCGCGCGCGGTTGTACGTGCCCGCGAGGCGCGGCCCATCGAGACTACCGCGGAGTTCGCCAACATCATCCGGGGCGCTATGCCCTCCCGCGCTCTGCGCGAGAAGCAACACCCCGCGAAGCGTTCGTTTCAG
>CAMHDB010000244.1 GCA_946183715.1 uncultured Oscillibacter sp. | reverse complement strand
ATCGACGCGCAGTCCTTCCTCTACATGGTGGTCTACTTCATCATGATTATCGGCTTCAGCTATTTCTACGCCACCATCCAGTTCAACCCCGTGGAAATCGCCAACAACCTCAAAAAACAGGGCGGCTTTATTCCGGGCTTCCGCCCCGGCAAGCCCACGATTGACTTTATCAAGCGCGTACTGAACCGAATCACGTTCTTCGGCGCGATTTACCTCGGTATCGTGGCGCTGTGCCCGCTGATTGTGGGCAAAATCGTGCAGAACAGCTCCGTGTCCATCGGCGGCACGTCCGTCATCATCGTCGTCGGCGTGGCGCTGGAAACCGTCAAGGCGCTGGAATCCCAAATGCTCATGCGGCAGTACAAGGGCTTCCTTGAGTGAGAGAGGAGAGCTTATGAAACTGATTCTGTTAGGCGCTCCCGGCGCGGGCAAGGGCACGCAGGCGGAGATTCTCCGCGACCGCCTCGGAATCCCGACCATTTCCACAGGTAACATCCTCCGGGCCGCCGTCAAGAACGGCACGCCCACCGGATTAAAGGCCAAGGCGTTCATGGACGCCGGGCAGCTCGTCCCCGACGAGGTGATTATCGGCATTATCTCCGAGCGTCTGCAAGAGGACGACTGCAAGAACGGCTACATTCTCGACGGCGTGCCGCGCACGATTGCGCAGGCGGAGGCGCTGGAGAAGGCCGGAATCCTGTTTGACGCGGTGGTTTCCATCGAGATTTCCGACGAAACCATCATGAACCGCATGAGCGGGCGGCGCGTGTGCGAGGCCTGCGGGGCGAGTTACCACGTAGTGGCGGTGCCGCCGAAACAGGAAGGCGTGTGCGACCGTTGCGGCGGGAAGCTCGTACAGCGCAAGGACGACGCCCCCGAGACCGTCAAGTCCCGTCTGGACGTGTACCATCAGGAGACCGAGCCGTTGAAGGACTTCTACGCCAAGCGGAATCTGCTCAAGACGGTGGAGAACCAGTCGACGGTAGAGGCCACCACGGCGGCGATTCTCAAAGTTTTGGAGGCGTAACGCATGGCCCCCAATCCTTTCCGCCTGAGAGCGTCCGCCGAGCGTATCATCATCAAGTCCCCGCACGAAGTCGAGCTTATGCGCCGCGCCGGACAAATCACGGCGGCGGCCCGCGCCCTCGCCGGGACGCTTGTCAAACCCGGCGTCACGACGCAGGCGATTGACCGCGAAGTCGCCGCGTTCATCCGCGGACAGGGCGCGGTTCCGTCCTTCTACCACTACAACGGCTTCCCCGCCAGTATCTGTATCAGCGTCAACGAGGAAGTCATCCACGGCATTCCGGGGAAGCGCCGCCTCAAAGAGGGCGACATCGTGAGTGTCGACGTGGGCGCGCTCATCGGCGGCTACCACGGCGACTGCTGCGCGACGTTCCCTTGCGGCGAAATCTCCCCGGAGGCCCGGGATTTAATCGACGTAACCCGGCAGAGCTTTTTCGAGGGAATCGCCAAGGCCCGCGAGGGCAACCGCCTGTTCGATATCTCCGCCGCCGTGCAGGCCTACGTGGAGAGCCACGGTTACTCCATCGTCCGCGAATACGTGGGCCACGGCGTGGGGACGCACCTCCACGAGCCGCCGGAAGTCCCGAACTACGTCCCGCCCCGCAAGGCCGGAAACCCCCGCCTTCTGCGCGGCATGACGATAGCCGTAGAGCCTATGGTCAACGCGGGCGGGGCCGGGGTCAGTGTCCTCGACAACAAGTGGACGGTCGTCACCAAGGACGGCAAGTGGGCCGCCCATTACGAGAATACCATCCTGATTACCGACGGGGAGCCGGAAATCCTGACGGCCCCGGCAATCTGACCGTATGGACATTGAGAAATCGAACATCGTGCGCTCACGCGCCGGGAGAGACTCGGGAAAGCTCTTTGTCGTCCTCGCGGTGGAGGGGGAATACCTCCTGTTGGCCGACGGGAAGTCCCGGAAGCTGGAAGCCCCGAAACGCAAGAAGCGGCGGCACGCCGAGTTCGTCGCCGCCGCCGACGATACCCGGCTCTCCAAGAAAATCAGGGGTGAGGAGAAAATCACCAACAGCGAAGTCCGCCGGGCGCTGGCGGCGTACCGCGCGGAACAGGAGGGATAACGCTTGGCAAAATCCGACATGATTGAAGTCGAGGGCGTCGTGGCCGAGGCCCTGCCCAACACAACCTTTCGGGTTGACATCGGCAACGGGCATACCATCCTTGCCCATATTTCCGGAAAGCTCAGAATGAATTTCATCAGGATTCTGCCCGGCGACCGGGTCACGGTGGAAATGTCCCCCTATGACCTCACCCGAGGCCGGATTACCTGGCGCAGCAAGTAGGAGGCAAACTATGAAAGTAAGACCGTCCGTCAAGCCCATGTGCGAGAAGTGCAAAATCATCCGCCGCAAGGGCCGCGTTATGATTATCTGCGAGAACCCCAAGCACAAGCAGAGACAGGGCTGACATTTTCTGGAGGTGTAACGAATGGCACGTATCGCCGGTATTGACCTGCCGAAGGAGAAACGAATCGAAATCGGCCTGACCTATATCTACGGCATTGGCAGAAAGAGCGCGCAGGACAT
>CAMHDB010000243.1 GCA_946183715.1 uncultured Oscillibacter sp. | reverse complement strand
GAACTCGCACAGCACGCCTTCCACGCCGATTACGGCGTCGTGGAGACCGTCGCGCACTTCACCGCCGCCAAGCACTTTCTCCCCGACGTGGATTTCATCATCGACATCGGCGGGCAGGATATGAAATGCTTCAAAATCGAGGACGGCGCAATCAGCGACATTTTTCTAAATGAGGCGTGTTCTTCGGGTTGCGGGAGCTTCCTGCAGACGTTCGCGCAGGCCCTCGGCTACGACGTGCGCGAGTTCGCGCGCCTCGGACTGTTCGCAAAGCGTCCCGTAGACCTCGGGAGCCGCTGTACGGTGTTCATGAACTCCAGCGTAAAACAGGCCCAGAAGGACGGCGCGACCATTGACAATATTTCCGCAGGATTGTCGATTTCCGTCGTAAAGAACGCGCTTTACAAGGTTATCCGCTGCGCGTCGGCGGACGAGCTCGGGCGGCACATCGTCGTACAGGGCGGCACGTTCTACAACGAGGCCGTACTGCGCGCCTTTGAGCAGGAAATGGGCGTGGACGTTATCCGGCCCGACATCGCCGGACTGATGGGGGCGTTCGGCGCGGCGCTCTACGGCAAGGCCCACGCCGCCCCCGGTCAGACAAGCCGACTTCTTACGCTCTACGAACTCGAAACCTTCCGTCAGGAGACGAAAAGCGAGGCCTGTCAGCTCTGCGGGAATCACTGCCAGTTGACGGTCAACACCTTCGCCAACGGGGAGAAGTACATCAGCGGAAACCGCTGTGAGCGCCCGATTACCGGGAGGCCCGCCGACGACTCCGGCAACCTCTACGCCTACAAACGGAAACTGATACAGTCCTACAAGCCCGTGGAGGGGAAGCGCGGCGCAATCGGCATTCCGCTCTGTCTGAATATGTGGGAGCTGTACCCGTTCTGGCACGCCTTCTTTACGACGCTCGGTTTCAAGGTCTTTCACAGCCCGTTTTCCAGCCGCGCGCTGTACCTCAAAGGACAGGGCACGATTCCCAGCGACACCGCCTGTTTTCCCGCCAAACTCGCACACGGGCACATTGCGTGGCTCGCCGAACGCAAGCCCGACGCCATTTTCTACCCCTGCATGACCTACAATCTCGACGAGGGCCTCGGGCAGAATCACTACAACTGCCCGGTCGTGGCCTACTACCCGGAAGTCCTCGCGGGGAACTGCCCGGAACTCTCCCGGACCGATTTCATTTACGACTACGTGGGCCTCCACCGTCCGGCGGACTTCACGAAAAAAATCACGGCGATTCTCCGCCGCCACTTCCCCGGCATTACGTCCCGGGAAGTCCGGAAGGCCGCCGCCGCCGCCTACGCCGAGTACGACCGCCATATGAAACAGCTCCGCCGCGAGGCCGCCAGTATCATGGAGCGCGCCCGCGCGGAGGGCCGCCGGATTATCGTCCTCTCCGGGCGTCCGTACCACGTCGACCCGGAAATCAACCACGGCATCGACACCCTGATTACGCGCTTCGGCGCGGCGGTCGTCACGGAGGATTCCGTGTCGCATTTGGTCAAGCCCTTCCGGACTTCGGTACTCAACCAGTGGACGTACCACGCGCGCCTGTACGCCGCCGCGCACTACTGTTGCGAGCACCGCGACTGCGACCTCGTGCAGCTGGTGTCCTTCGGCTGCGGCGTCGACGCCATCACCACCGACGAGACGCGCGAAATCCTGCAGGAGCACGGCAAACTCTACACCCAGTTGAAGATAGACGAAATCACGAACCCGGGCGCGGTGCGTATCCGGCTTCGCAGCCTGTTCGCGGCGCTCGACGAACAGGACAAGGCGTGACAGAAGGAGGCTTCCATGCAGACCCCTTACCCCGTTTTCACGGAAGACATGAAGAAAACGCACAAAATCCTCATTCCGAATATGGCCCCGGTGCAGTTCCGGATTCTGGCGGCGGCGATGGAGCGGAGGGGGTATCAAGTCGAATTGCTCGGCAACTGCGGCAGTCAGGTCTCGGAACTCGGCCTGAAGTACGTACACAACGACACCTGCTACCCGGCATTACTGGTTATCGGACAGTTCCTCGACGCGCTCTCCTCGGGGGAGTACGACCTCGACCACACCGCGCTGATTATCACGCAGACCGGCGGCGGGTGCCGCGCCTCGAACTACATTTTTCTGTTGCGGAAGGCGCTCGTCCGCGCCGGGTACACGAATATTCCCGTACTGAGCCTGAACTTCTCCGGGCTGGAGAAGGAAAGCAGTCTGCCTATGGACATTGCGTTTTTGCGTACTCTTCTTATGGCGGTGTCCTACGGCGACCTCCTGACCGCCCTCAAAGCCCAGACCGCCCCCTATGAAGTACGCCGCGGCGACGCCGCCGCTTTGCAGTCCAAATGGCTGGACAAGCTCTGCGAGGAAGTCCGGCAGGGGAGGGGGATGTCACAGCGGGAGATGAAGGCCGTCATGCCCGATATCGCGGCGGATTTCGCGGCCATTCCCGTGCGGCGCACGCCCAAAGTCAAAGTCGGCGTCGTCGGGGAAATCTACGTCAAATACTCCCCCCTCGGCAACAACGACCTCGAAAAGTTTCTGGAATCGCAGGACTGCGAGGTGAATCTGCCGGGGCTGTTGGGGTTCGTGCAGTATTGCGCGTATAACCCGGGG
>CAMHDB010000242.1 GCA_946183715.1 uncultured Oscillibacter sp. | reverse complement strand
GGGCCTGCCGGCTTGCTGGAATTTCGCCTCGACCCGCCGTCTGAACCCGAACCCGTCACCGACCGTGACGCACTCCCGGTTGCGGAGTAGGCACCTCACATTAAGCGAGCGGGGCGGCCTGTGGCCGTCCCGCTAAGGTATTCACGCCGCGCGGCAGAAGAACGGCGGGTTGAGAGATGTCGGGCGAACCGCAAGCAGTCCGCCCGACGCCTTACAGGGACAAGTTGCCCAGATTGAACCCGCCCAGATTCAGATTCCCGCTCACGCTCTCGATTCTCTGCTCCATGGTCTCCGCCGCCTGCCGGAGCGCCTCATTGACCGCCGTGACAATCAAGTCCTGCAACATCTCGGTGTCCTGCGGGTCTACGACTTCCGGCTTGACCGTCAGCGACACCAGCTCGCGTTTGCCGTTGACGGTGGCCTCGACCGCGCCGCCGCCCGACGCGGCGACAAACTCCTTGGCCTCGACTTCCTTCTGGGCCGCGTCCATATCGGCCTGCATTTGGGCGAATCTCTGCTGTAACTCGGCCTGACGGCGGCTCCCGGCGGGGTTCTGGCTTCCGTTCGTAAAGCCCCGGCGCGCACTGTAACTCATGTTTCATTACTCCTTTTGTAGTCGTTACTCCCCGATACTTGGTTGATGTCGGGTTGTGGTCGTTACTCCCCGATAATTTGGAAGATGTCGGGGCGCTGGCGGCTGAACGTCAGCAAAGCCTCGCGGTTTTCCTGCGGGGATACGGGCGGGGGCGTCCCCTCGCGCATGGCGACGCGTTCCGCGCCGCTCTCCTCCTGTAAGGCAGTCTGAACCCGCTCGTTATTCAGGCGGCTGAGCGTGACGGAATCGGGCGCGTAAAGGGTCAGGAGGCCGTCGGCGAACGTCGCGCCGCACTGCGACAGGAAAGAAGCGTACATTGCGGGTAAACGCGCGTGGCAACGTTCCAGAATCGCGGTACAGTCCGCCGTGACGTGCGGCGGGGCGTCGACATTCTGCGGCGGCGTATCCGGAAGCGGGGCGGGCGCGCTGTCCGGCGACGGTTCGTCCCACGGCGGCGCATTGTCTGACGGCGGGGGGGCGTCGTCCCACGGCGGCATATCGTCCGGCAACGGGGGCGGGGGTTCGTCGTCCGGTACGGGGGCCGCCTGTCGCGGCGGCGGTGCTTGTCGGCGCGGCGGCGCGGCGGCAAACTGCGCGGACGGTTCGCGCGCGGGGGCGGCGGAATAGCCCGCTTCCAGACGCTCCATGCGGCTGACTAGCGCCGACAAATCACCGGAAAGCGTCTCGTCGCACAGGCGCAACAGGGACAGCTCCGCGTTGAGGCGGCTGTTCCGGCTGTCGGACAGCTCCGCGCCGACGCCTTGCAAGGATGTGGCCAAGTACAACAGGCGGCTGTCGGCGGCGAGCGCGCCCAGACGGTCAAGGGTGTTGTCGTCGTAGCCGCCGGACAGCAGGGCGGCGCTTCCCTCGGGGGCCATACGTTTCAGGAGCAGGTCGCGAATCAGCGCGGAGAGTTCGCGGAGGACGGTCACGCCGTCGCGCCCGTTGTCGTACAACTCCCCGAAGAGCGTCAGCGCCGACGGCACGTCGCGCCGGAGGATGTGTTCCAGTAGCGCGGCGGTTTGGAGGTGTCCGGCGAGGCCCAGCGTGTTGAGTACGGCGGTACTGTCGACGGTGCCCCCGGACGCTGCGCACTGGTCGAGTAAGGACAGGCCGTCGCGCATGGCGCCCTCGGCCAGACGCGCCAGCAGTTCGGCGCCGTCGGCGGTCAGGGGGATACCTTCCAGTCCGGCGACGCGGCGCAGACGCGCGGCGATGTCGGCGGGGGCGATTCTCCGGAACGCGTAGCGCTGACAGCGCGAAAGAATCGTCGCCGGAACCTTGTGCAGTTCGGTCGTTGCCAGAATAAACATGAGGTGCTCCGGCGGCTCCTCCAGAATCTTCAACAGCGCGTTAAAGGCCGACGTGGACAGCATATGAACCTCGTCGACGATGTACACGCGCTTGCGCACGTTGGCGGGCGGGTAAACCGCCTCGTCGCGTAAGGCGCGCACTTGGTCGACGCCGTTATTGGACGCGGCGTCGAGTTCGAGCACGTCCAGCGAATTTCCCTCTTCCAGCGCCACGCACGCCGCGCAAGTCCCGCAAGGGTTGCCGTCTTGGGGGTTTTCGCAGTTGACGGCGCGCGCGAGGATTTTCGCGCAGGTCGTTTTCCCCGTGCCCCGGCTCCCCGTGAACAGGTACGCGTGGGAGGTGCGGTGTTCGGCGACTTGCCTTTGCAGGGTGCGCGTAATGTGCGACTGTCCGATGACATCCGAAAACGCCGCCGGGCGGTACTTCCTGTATAGTGCCTGATACGTTGCCATAGAAAAACTCCTCCGCTCTCAGCCGTGGAACCGGCTCCCTTGCGTCACATGGGTGCTCCGCTTAATGCTGCTCGGTTCCCCGCCTGACATGGTTCACGGTACCTCATTGCACAAGACCGGCTCCGCGACTGACAGCGGAGGATGCTTATATTATATACAACTCCCGGCGGAATTGCAAGCCCCTTCCGATGTTTTTTTCCGGAAAGTATCGCCCCGGTAGTCCGACAGGAACAGCGGCGTCATTTGGTCGGTGTAGGCCACGAG
>CAMHDB010000241.1 GCA_946183715.1 uncultured Oscillibacter sp. | reverse complement strand
GCGCTGGCGCGTCTGCTCGTGTCCTGCGAAACGCTCCCCGACTTGGGCAACTATGCGGACAAAGTGGAAACGATTTCGGGGCCGGACAATCTTTACGTCCTGCAATTTTACGACCCCGCGGAAGCGATAAAGTGCAAAACCTATCTGGAATCCACTAATTCCGTGCGCTACGTGGAGGCGGACGCCATTACGCAGGTCGTCACCGGGGAGAAATCGGGCCCGGATTCCCCGCCGCATTCGTGGGGCGTGGAGAAAACCGGAATCGGCGAATACGCGGAATACCTCCGGCAGAAGGGAAACGCGCGGAGCGTGACTGTGGCGGTCGTGGACTCCGGCGTGGAAATGAACCATCCCTTTTTGAAGAACCGTCTCATTGAGGGCTATGATTTCGTCCGGTACAACAAAACCCCGCAGGATGAGCACGGGCACGGCACCCATGTCGCGGGTACGATTGTGGACTGTACGTCCGGCGTGGACGTAAAAATCATGCCCGTGCGCGTACTCAACGCGTTTGCCTCCGGCAGTTACCTGAGCATTGCCAGCGGAATCCGCCACGCGGCGGACCACGGCGCGGACATTATCAACCTCAGCCTTGGTTCCGCGAACCACAGCCACACGATTGACGAGGCAATCGACTACGCCCTCTCCAAAAATATCACGGTCGTTGCCGCCGCGGGCAACCGAAACGGGAACGTCGAACACTTCTGCCCCGCGCATATCGAGGGCTGCATTACCGTCGCGGCGGTGGACAGGGCTTTGGAACGTTACGAGCTGTCGAATTACGGGGACAGCGTAGACATAGCGGCCCCGGGCGTGGGAATCGAAAGCAGTATATTAAAAGGCAAATACGGGGAAATGAACGGCACGTCCATGGCGACGCCGCACGTATCCGCCGCCGCCGCGTTACTGATGAGCGAGCGCGGAACCGGGCAGACGCCCTACCAGATTTCCGGCCTCCTGCGCGGCGCCGCAACGGATTTGGGCGTGTCGGGGCACGACGTGTACTTCGGCGCGGGCTTCCTGAACATGCGCCCCTTTATCGTGCAAAGCGCCTACGCGATGCTCTACGCGGACGGGGAACTGGTCTTTCAGAAGAGCAGTACGCCCGACCCGGACAGGGAACTTGTCCAGAGTTACCCGGTCGCCGCATCGGGGGAGAGCGGCGGGCAGTACACCGCGTGGCACGCGCGCCACTCCGATATAAGGAAAGTCACGTTCGCCGAGCCCATCAAGCCGACCGCCACGGCGCTGTGGTTCTACGGTTGCGAGAACCTGTCGGAAGTCCGGGGCCTTGAGAATCTGGACGCCAGCGGACTTACAGATATGAGCCAGATGTTCGCCCGTTGCGGCAGTCTGAAAACGCTGGACTTGAGCGCGCTGGGCACGGGCAGTGTAAAAAAGATGAGCTCCATGTTCTTCCACTGCGAGGCCCTGACGGAACTGGACTTGACCGGGTGGGATACGAAAAACGTGACCGACACGCGGGATATGTTCATAGGCTGCGCCAAACTGAAAACGGTGTACGTCTCCAACAGCTTTTCCACGGAAAAGCTGACGGACAGCGAAGGAATGTTCCAAAGCTGTTCGGCGCTGGTCGGCGGACAGGATACGCCCTTTGACGGCGCCCATACGGACAAGGCATACGCCCGTATCGACGGCGGCCCCTCCGCGCCGGGGTACTTCACCGACAAGAACGCGCCAAAACCCGAGCCTGAACCTTCCGGTGACGTTTACGCAATACTGTACAGTGACGGCGCACTGACTTTCCAGCGCGGCGACACACCTGAATCCGGCAGAACCGTCAAAAAAACGTACAAGGTCGATTTGAACGCAATCTATGGAGGCGATGATTACGAGCCGTGGTACAACGAGCGGAAATCCATCCTCGCTGTGAACTTTACGGACAAAATCAGTCCGGGCGCTACGGCGTTCTGGTTTTATGAGTGTGAAAATCTGGAACGCGTGAACAATATCCGGAATCTGGATACCTCCGGTGTCACGACCATGTCCCATATGTTTACTGACTGCGCCGGACTGCCCACGCTGGACTTGTCCAGCTTCAATACCGCGAACGTCACGGATATGAACTGGATGTTTGGCAACTGTAGTGTGCTGACGGACTTGAACGTGTCCGGCTTTAATACCGCTAACGTCACGGCTATGGCCAGTATGTTTAGCGGCTGTAGCGGACTGACGGCGCTGGATGTGTCCAGCTTCGATACCGCCAACGTCGAGAATATGTTCTGTATGTTTAACGGCTGTAGCGGACTGACAGCGCTGGACGTATCCTGCCTCGATACCGCCAACGTCACGGTAATGAGCTGGATGTTTTCCGGTTGTTCTAACCTGCAAACAATCTACGCTTCTGACAAGTTCACAACTGCGTCCGAGACTTTCAGTCCCACTATGTTTGACGGCTGTACGTCGCTTGTCGGCGGCGCGGGGACGAAATACGACGACGGCCATACGGATATCAGTTACGCCCGTATCGACGGCGGCCCCTCCGCGCCGGGGTACTTCACCGATAAGAGCAGTCAGGGCGAAACGCCGATACAGATTCTGGTCGGCGACATCAACGGAGACGGAATTATTGACGCGTCCGACCTGATTATGTTACGCGAGGTTTTGGAAGAGAACCGCAC
>CAMHDB010000240.1 GCA_946183715.1 uncultured Oscillibacter sp. | reverse complement strand
GCTTGTCGCGCTTGAAGTCGATAACGCGGTACTTGCGCTTGTTGCCGCCGCCGCGGTGGCGGACGGTGATGTGTCCGTAGCTGTTACGCCCCGCGCTCTTCTGCAGGGTGGTCGTCAGCGACGGCTCGGGCCGCGCGTGCTTGTCGATACCGTCGAACCCCGAGACGGTCATCTGCCGTCTGGACGGGGTGGTCGGCTTGTAGCTCTTAATGGACATTAGTTGTTACCTCCTTCCCCGTCACACAATGCCCTCGAAAAATTCGATGGTCTTGGAGTCGTCTTTCAGGCGGACATAGGCCTTTTTCCAGCTCTTGGTCACGCCCTGACGCCCCGCGCCGACACGCTTCCGCTTGCCGCGCACATTCATGGTATTCACCGAGGCCACCTTCACGCCGAAAATCTCCTCGATGGCCTCTTTAATCTGAATCTTGCCCGCGTCCGGCGCGACTTCAAAGACGTACTTCTTATCCTGCGCGGCGGACATGGAGCGCTCCGTAATCACGGGGCGGATGATGATGTCATAAGCGGTAGACATTAGGCGTATACCTCCTCGATTTTGGCGAGGGCGGCTTGGTCCACTACCAGATACTCCGCGTTGAGGATGTCGTACACATTCAACTGCGCGGCGGGAGCGGTCAGCACGCCGGGGAGATTCCGTGCGCTCCGGTAGACGGTCGTGTCGACGGCGGGCGTGACAATGAGGGCCTTTCCGTCGGCCTTGACGGCGCTCAGGAACTTCCGGACGGTCGCGGTCTTGATTTCGTCGAGCTTGATGGCGTCGATGACAAGCAGATTGCCTTCCTTGGCCTTCGCGGAGAGTACGGACTTCAGCGCGAGGCGGCGCACTTTCTTGTTGACATGGAACTTGTAACTGCGGGGCTTGGGCGCGAACGCCACGCCGCCGTGCGTCCACTGCGGGGCGCGCGTACTGCCCTGCCGGGCGTGTCCGGTGCCCTTCTGCCGCCACGGCTTTTTCCCGCCGCCCGAGACTTCCGCGCGCGTCAGCGCGCTCTGCGTGCCCTGCCGACAGTTGGCGAGGTGGTTCCGGACAACCATATGCACGACGGCCTCGTTGGGTTCAATCCCAAAAATCGCGTCGTTCAGTTCCACGGTTCCGGCCTGCTCGCCGGACATATTCAAAACGTTCACGGTAGACAATTGAGACACACCCCTTTCTTACTTTCTCGCGGAGGCCTTCTGCGGATTGCGCCCGGAAGCCTTCTGCGGGTTCCTGCTGATGTCGGCGCCGAGCTGTTTGACCTTGTGGGTCTTGACCGTCGACTTGACCGTGACAAGACTGCCCTTCGGGCCGGGTACCGCGCCGCATACGACCAGCATATTCAGCTCCGCGTTGACCCGGACGACACGGAGGTTTTGTACTGTGACCTGTTCGACGCCCATGTGTCCGGCGCCGATTTTGCCCTTGAACACGCGGGAGGGGTCAGTCGACGGGCCCATGGAACCGGGGTGGCGTCCGACCGGGCCGCTGCCGTGCGTCTCTTTGAGGCGGTGCGCGCCGTGGCGCTTGATGACACCCTGATATCCGTGGCCCTTGCTCGTGCCCGTCACGTCGACGAAATCGCCTTCCGCGAACGTGTCCGCCTTCACGAGGTCGCCTACGTTCAGCTCGTCGGCGTTCTCAAGGTCGAACTCCCGCAGGTACTTCTTCGGCCCGACGCCCGCTTTGTTGAGGTGTCCGAGTTCGGGCTTGGTGAGCTTGCGCTCCGGCACGTCGCCGAACCCTAATTGTACGGCGTTGTAGCCGTCCTTCTCCTCGGTCTTCTTCTGGACGACGGCGCAGGGCCCCGCCTCGATGACCGTTACGGGAATCACTTTGCCGTTTTCGTCAAAAACTTGGGACATGCCCACTTTTTTGCCGATAATCGCTTTCATGGATGCTCCTCCTTGTACAGGTTATTGGTCGTTTCATTTCAACTCACGCCTTGAAATCAAGGCGAACGGCTTTTCAGAGCCGCGCCCTGCAATGAGGGCTTCACGTCAAATTCCAAGTCGGCAAGTATCACAAACGACTTGACCCCGTCCGCGCGGGACGATGTTACAGCTTGACATTGAACTCGACACCGGCGGGCAGTTCCAGCGCCATGAGCGCCTCGACTGTTTTGGGCGTCGAATTGGTGATGTCAATCAGGCGCTTGTGGGTACGGCGCTCGAACTGCTCGCGGCTGTCCTTGTACTTGTGGACGGCGCGCAGAATCGTGACGACTTCCTTCTTGGTGGGCAGGGGAATCGGGCCGGAGACTTTCGCGCCGGTGCGGCGGGCGGTTTCGACGATTTTCTCCGCGCTCTGGTCAATGACCTGATGGTCGTAGGCTTTCAGCCGGATACGGATTAACTGTTTTTGCGCCATGATTGCAATTCCTCCCTGATTTGTACAGAAAAGTATGTCCGCGTGCAGAGAAAATCTGTCCGCTAAGCCGTGCGTGTCATTCCAGCCGACAAAAACGCCGGACGGGTACAGCAACTCCGACCGGTGACAGCGTGGGATTCCCAGTCGCCCGATTCTTCGGACATACTCCCCGGAAGTTACCCCGCTTACGCGGGCAATCTCCCGGTTCATCGCGTGCCGCTTGCGTTCCAAGCAGACTAAAGCAGTATAGCGGAAAAAAACGTGCCTGTCAAGAGCTTTTTTGGCATTCGGCGGGAAAATTTTACAGTTCGTTTTGCCGCTTCCCCTGTTGATATG
>CAMHDB010000239.1 GCA_946183715.1 uncultured Oscillibacter sp. | reverse complement strand
GCCGAACGCTACGTCGCCAACTTCCGCACGGAATCGCGAATCCCCGCCGACAGGCTCCCGTTCGCCGTCAACACCCATACCCCCGACGATATCGCAGTCAGGGAGGCGCTGGAAGTCGCGCCCGACTTCAACGCCGTCACGTCCTGTCTGCGCAAGGAGTACACGTACCGGATTTATAATTCGCGTATCCGGAACCCGTTCTTCGTCAACCGGGCCTGTTTCTACCCGAAACGCCTCGACGAGACGCTTATGAACCGCGCCGCGAACATGTTCGAGGGTACACACGATTTCCGCGCCGTGCGTTCGGTGGGCACGGAGACCCGGACGACCGTCCGGCACGTCTACTGGTGCAACGTCACGCGCACGGGCGACTTGCTCGAACTGCGCGTGTGCGCTAACGGCTTTCTCTACAACATGGTGCGCGCGATAACGGGTACGGTGCTGTACGCGGCGGAAGGGAAACTTTCGCCGGAGGACATCCCGGGCATACTGGAGCGCGGAGACCGTTCCGCCGCCGGGCCGACTGTCCCGCCCAGCGGGCTGTACCTGACAAGACTTTGGTATGAGGATGGACGCCTGAATGAATGACTTTCACGAACCCGACCGGGAACCCTCTCATCCCGACAAGGACGACGAATTTCACTGGGAGGACTTCCCCGACGACGACATGGACGACGTATTACTTCCGGCGGACGCCGCCCGGAATCAGAACCGGAGGCCGTTCCAGCGTCCTTGGACGCTCCCCGAACGCGTCGCCATGCTGGTACTGCTCTGGCTTGCGCTCGGCGCGGCGTTGCTCTCGACGCTGGGCCACGGGACGGGCCTCGACGCCGTGCGCCGCTACCTGCGCTACGGCAGCCGCGACAATACCGACAAGTTTTTCACGTATCCCGCCTCGACGCTCTCGCGCTTCGCCGCTATGGGCGACAAGCTCGTCGTGCTGACCGATACCAGTCTGCGGCTCCTCGGGGCCAACGGGGAGGAAATCTGGGCGCAGCCCGTGCGCATGACTTCCCCGGCGCTGTCGGCCAACGGGAACCGCGTGGCGGCGTGGGACGTGGGCGGCTCCGAACTCTACGTGCTGGGCGAAAGCGGCCCCATTCTGTCCCTGACTTCCGACGACGACGGGCCGTTTCTCTCGGCGCGCCTCAATAAAAACGGCTGGCTCGCCGTCACGTCGGGCCGGCAGGGCTACAAGGGCGCCGTGCGCGTCTTCGATATGCGCATGAAACCCGTCTTTGAGTTCCATTCCTCGCGGCGCTTCGTCGTCGACGCCTGCGTGCTCAACGACAACGCCCGCCTCGCCGCCGTCACCCTCGGACAGCAGGAGAGCGTATTTGTCAGCGATATTCTCTACTACCGCCTCGACCAGAAGGACAGGGACGCGGAAACAGAATGCAACCTCCCGGACGCGCTGACGCTGGAAGTCAAACAGCGCGGCTCCGGCCTGACTGCCGTCTGTGACAGTTGCGTGGCCGCTATCGGCCCCGACGGCGCTGTCGACGCCCGCTACGACTTCGACGACGCATGGCTCCGGGAATACGACCTCGGCGGCAACGGCTTCTCCGCGCTGTATTTGAACCGCTACCAGTCGGGGAGCGTCGGACGCCTCGTGACCGTCGACGACGGCGGCGCGGAATTGGGCTCCGTGGATGTCATGGAGGAAGTGGTCGACATTTCCGCCGCCGGACGCTACGTCGCGGCCCTTTACACGGACAGACTTGTAGTGTATAATCTGGCGCTGGGGGTCTACGCGTCGCTGAGCGGCACGGAGAACGTGCAAAGCGTCCTCATGCGCCCCGACGGCTCCGCGCTTCTGTTGGGCGGCTCCTCCGCGCAGTTGTTCCTTCCCTGAATCCAGAAAGGAAAGAAGTTGATTCTCATGACAGCTATTTCAGGCGATACCGTGACCATGATAATAGACATCGGCGCGGTTCTGCTGGTGCTCCTCTGCATGCTTATCGGCATGTACCGGGGCATGATTCGCATGCTCTCCGGCCTCGCCGTACTGATTCTCGCCCTCGTCGGCGCGACCTTCGTCTCCGAACAGTTCACGGATACCGTCACGGATGTCGTCACGCCGATGGTGGAATCGCACGTCACGGGGGCCGTCGAGGACGCTATGGAGGGGCAGGACTTCAATCAACTTATCAGCGGCTACGCCGAGGACGCCGGATTAGAGGAGGCGCTGGAAGAAAATAAATTCAGTTCCCTGCGCTTCGACTACCTCTCCGAACTCTTTGAGCGGTTCAAATCCGAAAACACGCTCCCGCAGACCATCACGGAGACACTACAGGAACGCTTCGACGAAATGCGCCGCAGTTTCACGGGGACTATCTCACAGGCCCTTTCCAGCGTCCTGCGGGAAATCGTCCGCCCGCTTGTACACGGCCTGCTCTTTGCGTTCTCCTTTATTGTCCTGTCGTTCGTGCTGAAAATCGTCTTTCACTCCCTCGACGCCGTGGAGACCCTCCCCGGCCTCCACTCCGTCAACGCCATGGGCGGTCTGATTCTCGGCTTCATGCAGGGCGTCATTTTCCTGATTGTCGCGGCGTTCGTCGTGCGCTTCGTATTCTCGGGCGTCGAGGGCGTGTCCGACAGCCGCGCCTTACAATTCCTGTCCATCTGGTTCCCGTCGCTGTCTTTCCAGTGACGCGTAATTCCGCCGTAGGAGGTTACAATGCAGCCAACGCTTTGCAGCAGATGTAAGAAAAATGTCGCCGTGGTGTTCATTTCAAAGCTGGAGGGCGACAAA
>CAMHDB010000238.1 GCA_946183715.1 uncultured Oscillibacter sp. | reverse complement strand
GTTGCGCCGCTACGACACCCTCTCCGAACGCTTCGCGCGCTTCGGCGGCTACGATACCGATGTAGCCGTCAACAAGATTGTAAACGGCCTCTCGATTCCGGAGGCCCAGCGGCGGCAGTTGTTCCGGGACTTGTCAGGCGGCGAAAAGACGCGCGTCAACCTCGCCCGCCTGATTCTGGAGGACACCGACATTTTACTGTTAGACGAACCCACGAACCACCTCGATTTACACGCCACGGAGTGGTTAGAGGCCTACTTGGACGCCTTCCGGGGTACCGTACTGGCGATATCGCACGACCGTTACTTTCTCGACCGCACCGTGAAGCGTATTTTGGAACTCGACGCCGGGAAAGTGGTGTCCTACACGGGCAACTACAGCGCCTACGCCGTCGAACGCGAGCGGCGGCTACTCGAACAGGCGCGGCGTTACAAAAAGGAGCAGGCCGAAATCGAACGCCTCACGGAGACCGCCCGCAAAATGCACGAGCACAATACCGAACTCCTGCACAAGCGCGCGTTCTCTATCGAAAAGCGTATAGAGCGAATGCGCACGGTGTCGCGCCCCGCACAGAGGCGCAAACTTGACGCGCGTTTCGCCGCCGCCGATTTCCACGGCGACGAGGTGCTGTCGCTCCGGAACCTGTCGATGTCCTACGGGCAAAAGCGGCTGTTCGACGGAATCAGCCTCAAAATCGAGGGCGGGGAGAGAATCGCGCTCATCGGCGACAACGGCGTCGGGAAGTCGACGCTTCTAAAGCTCATCATGGGCGAGGAGTACGCCGACGCGGGGCGAATCCGTATCGGGCCGCAGACCCGGATTTCGTACCTCCCGCAGGTCATGGAGTTCGACAACCCCGCCGCGACGCTTCTGGACACCATGCTTTCGGCGAAGCGTAACCTTTCGGCGCAGTCGGCGCGGAACCGTCTGGCGGTCTACGACTTCACCGGGGAAGACGTGTTTAAGCCCGTCTACGTACTCTCCGGCGGCGAACAAAGCCGCTTGCGGCTGTGCATACTCATGGACGACGAGACCAACTTACTGATTTTGGACGAACCCACGAACCATCTCGACATCGCCTCCCGGGAGTGGATAGAGGACGCCGTGGAGGCCTACGACGGCGCGCTGTTGTTCGTCAGTCATGACCGCTACTTTATCAACCGTTTCGCGACGCGGATTTGGGAACTTGCCGACGGGACAATCACCGATTACCCTATGGGATTCGCGCAGTACCGGGCCATGAAGGCGCAGGAGGAGGCCGACAAACTCCGTCAGGCGGAAATCGAACGCGCCGAGGCCGCGCGCGAGAAGAAAGCCGCGAAGCCTGTACGGGGCGGGCGGCAGCAGCAGTCGGCGAAGCGGCAACTGACGATTTGCGAGCGGGATATCGCGCGGCTGGAGGCGCGTATTTCCGAACTGGACGCGTCCATAGAGGAGCACGCCACCGACTACGAAAAGCTCACGGAACTTTCCGCCGAGCGCGACGCGGCGCAGTCCGAACTCGATACGCTTTACGAGCGCTGGGAGGCCCTCAGCGAGGAGGCCGAAGCATGAACGGAAAGCAATTGACAAAACGCGAGACGCTCATGCTTGCCCTTGCGGTACTCTTTACGCTGGCGGGGATTGTGATACAGCTTATTCCCGGCATGAAGTTCTCCGGGCAACTGTCGCTTGCGATTGCCGTCGGGTGCGTCGTGTGGCTGTACTTGTGCAACTGGGCCGAACGGAGTACGGCGGGGAGACGTTGCAAGACAGCGTTTGTCGCGTGTCTGTGCGCCGGGCTTGTACTGTTTGGGGCGCTGGAAGTATTCCTACTCTCCTACGGCACCCGCGACGACAGCGCGCTACCCGCCGACGCCGTAATCGTACTCGGCGCGGGCGTCAACGGCTCTACGCCGTCCTTATCGTTGCAAACCCGCCTCGACGCCGTTACGGCCTACTTGCGACGCTACCCCGAGACGCCCGTTGTACTAAGTGGCGGACAAGGCCCCGGGGAGGATATCACGGAGGCGCAAGCCATGCAGACCGTGCTACAGGCGCGCTTTCCGGAGAAAACGTTCCTGTTAGAGGACAAAGCGACCTCTACGGCGGAGAATTTCCGCTACTCGAAGGCGCTTCTCAGCGCGGCGGGAATCGACACTGAAAGCGCGTCGGTTCTGATTGTCACGAACGATTTCCACATGGCGCGGGCGTGTCTTATCGCACGGCGTCAGGGCGTACATACGCTCACGCTCGCCGCGCCCCTGCCCTACGGCTGGCTGACTGTCAATTACTATATCCGGGAGGCGTTCGCCCTCGTCAAGACATTCCTGCTTGACTGGTAAACGGGGGCTTTCTTATCGGAAACCCGGAGTACATTCACGCAAAGAAGGCGGCGGACTTGCTCGAAAAACTCGACACTATGGAATTGCGCTACGAGAGCTTACAGGCACAGCTTTCGGATTCCGCCGTCTACGCCGACGCGGAGCGTTTACGGACGCTGAATCGGGAGTTGCGGGAGCTGTCGCCGATAATCGAAACGTATCGGGCGTGGAAGCGCGCCGGGGCCGCCCGTCAGGAGGCCGAGAAGATGTTCTCCGACCCCGAGTTAAAAGACCTCGCCCGTGAGGAATGGGAGGCCGAGACGGCCCGTCAGGAACATTTACGCGACGAGTTACGCCTATTATTACTCCCGAGAGACCCCGACGACGACAAAAACGTAATTCTGGAAATCAGAAGCGGCGTCGGCGGGGAGGAGGGCGCGCTGTTCGCGCGTTCGCTGTTGCGAATG
>CAMHDB010000237.1 GCA_946183715.1 uncultured Oscillibacter sp. | reverse complement strand
AGCGTGACGTTGGGCATTTGCACGTATCCGGCCTCGTTGGCGTCGGGGTGGGTGGGGTCGTAGACGAACGGGAAGTCGGTCTCCTCGTCGTCGTTGATTTCGGCGACGCGCACGCCCCCGGCCTGACGTACCCTCCGGCTGGAGGCGGTCTTGCCCTGTACGGCGGCGCGGGAGAGGGCGCGCCGGAAGCCGTTCTTGTTGGTCTCGGCCTGCATGACGACGACTTTCCGGCGGTAGGGGCCGCCGTCCTCCGTGCGCGTGGTGTTCATATTCGTGATGTTCTCGGAAATCACGTCAAGCCGCACCTGCTGGGCGGTCATGCCGGAGCCGATGATATTCAGAGTGGACAGGAAAGCCATATCGGATACTCCTTCCTATGGTATCGGTTATCCCGTGATGGCGGCGCGGAGGGTGCTCAGGTCGCTGGAAATCGCCTGTAGCGTGTACTGCATTTGGTAGGCGGTTCGGATAGCTTCCAAACTCTGCTCGGTGACGTTGACGCCGTTCTCGTCCATGCGGGTGATTTCGTCGTCCTCGACGACCGACCAGCCGGTTTTCTCGATGGTCTTCCGGTACTCGGCTCTCGGATTGGTATGCAGCCGGACGGCCTCCGCTTTCGCCTGCCGGAGTTTTTGCAGGAAGCGTTCCTCGAAAGTCACGGTCTTGACTTTGTACCCGGGGGTCTCGGCGTTGGCGATATTATCCAAGTGGGCCGCCTGTTTGGCCCAGAGAAAGTCCATGGAGCGTTCCATCATGCGCAGGCTGTTGCTGGTCATGTTGGAGACGGTCGAAGTCAGAATAGAGGCCACAGTTACGCTCCTTTCCATTTTTCCACTCAAATTCCACAATTTCCTATCTTTCGTCCGGCTTCCGGGCAAAAACACACACTCTTCTTTTTTATAACACATTTTTCGGGAATTGGCAATCCCTAAAACGACAAAAAGCGGCGATGTTTTCTCTGCCAGAAACTTCCGGGTGCGCGCGAAAGCGTTCTCGGCAGGCGCGTCAGGGCGCACACTAACCAGAAGTATCCGCCAAAGGCGGACACCCCCTCCCGTCCCTCTTGTTTTGATTATACTATGTCCGCCCGTACTTTGCAAGATTCCCCGGCAAATTCACGGAAAAAACTTTTTTCGACGCGCCGGGCACCAGATATAGTATGATGTACGGGGCGCGCACACCACCGCAAGAATACGCGGCCCCCGGACGCGCGCGGCGACCGGGGGCGGGGAAGGTTTACGCCATATGGGGCGTGGCCTCGGGGGATTCGTTGTCGCGGAACAGGAGCGTAATGCACCAGAGGCCCGCGAGGCCGACGAGCGTAAAGACTACGCGGGAGAGTGCCGCCATCTGTCCGCCGAACAGGAAGCCCACCACATCGAAACCGAACAGTCCAATACTGCCCCAGTTCAACGCGCCAATAATGGCCAGCGTCATGGCGAGTTTATCCAACATCAGGGAAACCTCCAATCTGTCCCCGTGGGGACGCCCTGAGAGTATGCCCCCTTTCCCGCGTTCGATACGTCCACGCGGGGAAACTGTCGCACGGTGGCAGGAAGCCGACGCCGCGCGGCATGATTTCCTTGCTTTTTCGCGCGGAATCGGGTATCATATTCGCGGAAAGACTGTCAGGCTCTGTAAGGAGGAGTGCCCATGAATCGCAAACGACTGTTTTCCGTCCTGTGCGCCGTACTGCTTCTGTCGCTCACGGCGCGGGCGGCCCCGGAGCCGCGAATTTTGCAACGGAGGTTCGACCCGGATACCAGCCGCTGGACGCTCTACGTACTCCATCCCGGCGGGGCGAAAGTCAGCGGCGTGACGGTCGACGGTACGGAAGTCGCCGACGCCACGCTCACCAGAGACCCCGCCAAAACGCCCGTCGTCACATGGATACTGTTCGACAACTCCGAAGCCGTGCCGGAGGAACTCCGCGACGCCGCCTCCGATTTGCTATTGACGCTCCTCGGCGAGAAGGGGAAAAGCGAAGTACACACCTTCTGCACGTTCTCCGACCGCCTGCGCGTCGAAGTCCGCGAGAGCGGCAGTTTTACGGAACTCAAAGCGCGAATCGACGCGCTGGAGTACAACGGAACGGAACACAATCTTGTCGGGGCGCTCAACGCGGTCATGGCGGAGGAGGAGAAGCGTACCGGGGCCGTATTCGCGCGGGTTATCCTGATTTCCCCGGGCGGCGACAGCGTGCCCTCGGGGGTCATGACGCGCCAGCTCCGCGACTACCTGCAATCGAACAATATCCCCATTTACACAGTCGGCTACAGGACGGGCGACAACGACGCCGTGCTTTCGTGGCTGTACGCGCTCTCGGCGCGGACGGGCGCGCGCGCGTGGGACATCGCCGAAACCGGGGCCTCGGATATCGCCAACATCATGCACTGGGAGGAAATCCCGGTACGCGTACTTCTGACGGCCCCGGGCGGCGGCGAGGCCGAAGTGACATTCGACGACGGCACCTCCGCCCGTATCACGATTCCGCCCACCGTCGCGGAGACGGAGACGCCGCCGGAATCCATACCTGAACCCGTACCCGAAAACACGCAAAGTACGGACAGGTTTTCAGTATGGTGGCTTGCGCTGTTCACGCTGTTACTGCTCGTTCTCGGGGGCGCGTTCGCGTTGCGGCGCTACGGGGGCCGGAGAAAATCCGCCCCGGGAATCCGTATCCGGGGGGAAAATACGTCCCTGATACTCTATCTCAAAGACGTGCAACAGCCCGAACGGGAGTTCAGCGCGCCGTTACAGGGGCGCGTGAGCGTCGGGCG
>CAMHDB010000236.1 GCA_946183715.1 uncultured Oscillibacter sp. | reverse complement strand
CCCCGACTGGCGGCGCAGACTACACCGATATTTCAATCCCGCGAACTACTACCTCACGCCCGAGGGTGTCGCGTTCTTTTACCCGATGTACGCGCTGGCCCCGGCGGCGGAGGGAATCCCGTGCTTCCTGTTCCCGTGGGACGGAGACCCGCCTGTGTCCGTCAGACAAATACGCACTCCGCGGTAAAGCAGAGTTCGGCGGGGCCGCGGCCCTCCATAAAGTACGTATTCCCGGCGCGGCGTCCGGAGAGGCGCACGCTGTCGCCGAGGGTCACTTCCCGGCTGTAGTTGACGGCGAAGGCCTCCACCGGGCGCGACTGGTACTCCTCCGGGAGAAAGTCCCACACGATATCGCCGTAGTTGCCGCTGAACAGGTGGCCGTTGCCGTCGAGGTCAGACCAGTATACCGGACGCGTTCCGAGTACCTCCGGTTCGGCGGCGGCGGGCGGGCGGATTTTTTTCGGTTCCGGACAGTCGATGTCCAGTCCGCACGAGGCAGGAATCTCGCGCGCCGTGAACGACGCCGGACGCAGTATCTTGCGGCTTACCGGGTCGACGAGTAACCAGTCGCTTTTCGCGCTGACGCACAAATTTTCGTTCTCGTCGAACATCCGGTAGACGCGCCGGAAGTGCGGGCCACGGACGCCGTCCTCCCAAGTGTCGACGCGCAGGATTTCGCCGTTGACGGGGCGGCGGTGAATCCGCATTGCCGCCCGCGAGAGCAGAAAGACGTGACGGAGTTCGGAGAGCTTTTCATGTGTCAGGCCGCGCGCGTCGTAGTCGTAGCCGCCCCAGAGCGCCATGATGCTCAAAAGCGCTCCCACGCGCACCTGTTTATTGCGGTCGCAGTCCAGAAAGTTCAACTCCCTTTCCCGGGAGTAGCCGACCTCGTACAAGCGCTGTTCAAACTGCTTTAACATACTTCCTCCAATTCCAGCATGACGGGGCAGTGGTCGCTCCCCCGGATTTCGGGCCAGATATCCGCCGTCCGGATGTACGGGCGGAGGCGGTTCGAGACAATGAAGTAGTCGATTCGCCACCCGATGTTCCGGTTCCGCGCGTTGCTCTGGTAACTCCACCACGTATAGGCCCCCGCGGTGTCCGGGTGACAGGCCCGGAAGGTGTCCGTAAAGCCGCTGTCGAGCAGGAGAGTCATTTTCTGCCGCTCCTCGTCGGTGAATCCGGCGTTCTGACGGTTCGCCGACGGGTTTTTCAGGTCGATTTCCTGATGGGCTACGTTCAAGTCCCCGCAGTATACGACGGGCTTTTTGGCGTCCAGCTCCATGAGGTAGTCGCGGATGTCGCTCTCCCACGTCATGCGGTACGGGATACGGCTCAAATCGCGCTTGGAGTTGGGCGTGTAGCAGCAGACCAGATAGAACCCGGGGTACTCCGCCGTAATCACGCGCCCCTCGTGGCGGTGGATGTCGTCGCCGAAATCGCGGGCGACGCTCAGCGGCTCGCGGCGCGTGAAAATCGCGGTACCGGAATACCCGGCCTTGTCGGCGCTGTTCCAGTAGCGGGAGTAGCCCGGGAGGTCAAATTCGGCCTGTTCCGGGCGCATTTTGGTTTCCTGAAGGCAAATCATGTCGGCGTTGGCGACGCCGCAGACTTCCAGAAACCCCTTTTTCAGACAGGCCCGCAGGCCGTTGACATTCCACGAAATCAGTCTCATAGGCAATTTCCCCCTTGTCGAAATCCGTCGTTTTTTTTCGCGCAAATTCCGCGCGTGCGTTTCGGCTATGCTATAATTTCCCTGCGCGCAAATCAAGCCACGGTACCGGGGCGCAAAGGAACGAATTATGAATTATGATGCCCGTGTGCTGGCACTGTTCCGGCGGCTTGGCCCGGAAGAGCGTCAGTCTGTACTCGCGTTTGCCCAGTTTCTGCGCTCCCGGCGGCAAGTTCCAGAACGCGGAGAAGCGCCGCCTTCTGTACGGGCCCAAGACCCCGGACAGCGTCCAGAAGCTCCCGCTCCTGCGCGGGAAGCTCCGGCTCCTGACGGGGCCGCTTTTCCGTGAGGCGGACAGGGGCCTTCCCGCCTTCCAGACTGCCCAGCCCGAGACGCACTAACTGCCGGATTGCCTTGCTCATGGATGTGATTCCGTACTGACACTGGTAGGCCGTCACCTGCTCAAAGAGTTCCGGTTCCAGCGTCACCGGGACGCGCGGTTTTTTTGTGGCCATGCTCCCACCCCCGCGCGACAGTATATCATAAGTGTTGCACCGGACGCAAGGGAAAAGTGTCACACAAACGCGGAAAAAGTGACGCACTTTTTGGGGAATCTGCCCATTGAAAAGTGTGTCAGTTTTTGATATGCTGTCCATAGTGATTCACTTTTTAAAGTGCGTCACCAGTAACGACGGGAGGGAACGGAATGACTACTCTCAAACGCGTGATGGTCTCTCTGCCGCGTGACTTGGAGGCGGAACTCGACAAACTACGCCAGAGGCCGGAATTTCAAGGCCTTCCGGCGTCGCGGATTCTCTGCCGCCTCATCCGGAGAGGGCTGGAGGAGTACAAAGGAGACGTGCTATGGACAGAAGAATAGTCGAGTACAGCGAGATGGAGAGCGTGCTGTTCCGCCTGCGCTGCGTCTACGACACGCTGATACTGATTCACAACCACAGCGTGTCGAAGCCCCTCTACTGCGCGGCGGACGAGCTCATGCACATTACCGACGAGTTCGGCGACTTCCTCGCCGGAGCAGACCCGGCCCCCGGGGAGCCGTAAACGGAAAAACGCCCCCGGTCCGTTACGAACCGGGGGTACGCTTACGCCCGAGAAAGG
>CAMHDB010000235.1 GCA_946183715.1 uncultured Oscillibacter sp. | reverse complement strand
CTTGAAGTAGCCCGGCGCGTCAGGCGGATTGTCAATACGGGCGTATTCCTTATCCGTATGCGCGGGGTCGTATTTTGTCCCACGTCCGCCCACAAGCGACACGCAGCCCGTAAACATATCGTCGCTGTTTTCCACGTTGGAGACATCAAATTTGTCAAGAACGTCAATCGTAGTCAGTGAAGTGCAACCAAAAAACATCTGGCGCATATCGGTTACGTTTTTGGTGTCCCACGCGCTCAAATCCAGCGTCGCCAGAGACTTACAGCGCGCGAACATCTGCCCCATATTCGTGACCCCGGCGGCGTCCAGATTCTCCGCCCCCCGGACTTCCGTCAGGTTCTCACAGCCGTAGAACCACAGCGCCGTCGACACGGGCCGGACAACTTCCGCGAATGTCACCGTTTGAATGTCGGCGCGGCGGTCGTGCCACTTCGCGTATTCCCCGCCCGCGCCCGCCGCCGGAATCGCGTAACTTTGCACGAGCGTTTTCTCCGGATTCGGCGCGTTGCCGTTCTGAAAGACCAGTTCGCCGTCGGCGTAGAGAAGCGCGTACAGGACGCTTTCCGGTTTCCACTGGGCGTACAGCGACAGGTTCTGACTGACCGCCAGCGTCGCGCCGTCCGCGTAGGCGTCGCCGGAGGCGTCCGGCTTCGTGTTCCACCCCGCGAACTCGTAGCCGTCGCGGGAAAAGGCGTTGGCCTTCAGCGCCGTCAGAGAACCCGAGGCCGCGCTTTGCGGCTCCATCCTTCCCGTTGCGTCGTCGGCGTTGGCGTGGAAGCGGATAACCCGCTGGGGATGTATGATAAACGGATTCAGATTCAGGAACCCCGCGCCGAAATAGAGGTCTCCCGTCGTGGACATCTGCGCGGAGGCGTCCAGACTGGCCGCCGAATCCCGCAGGGCGCGGGAAATCTGCGCGGGCGTCTGCGCGGTGCCGCGCTCCTCCATCAGGAGCGCCGCCGCCGCGCTCACATGGGGCGCCGCCATGGAAGTCCCGCTCATTTCGCCGTAGCCCCCGCCGGGGAGACTGCTTTGTATCGACACCCCCGGGGCCGCGATATCCACGCCCTCGCCGTAGTTCGACAACTCAAAGCGTTTCCAGTCCCTGTCCACCGCCGCGACCGTGATACAGTCCGCGATGTGCGCCGGACAGCGCCATTTTACGTCCGTATTCTGATTCCCGGCGGCCACCACAACCGTAATGTTCTTGGAGAGCGCGTAGGCGACCGCCTCCTCCACGTAGGAACTGTGTCCCAGCGTCAGGCCCAGACTGAGATTGATGACGTTTGCCCCGTGGTCGGCGGCGTACCGAATGCCCGCGCTGATGTGGGACGCGCTCCCCGCGCCCGCGTCGTCCAGTACGCGCACGGGCATGATTTTGACGTCCAGCCCCGGCGTACAGTCCGCGATAGCCCCCGTAACGTGGGTTCCGTGTCCGAAACCGTCCTGCGGAATCTCGTCCCCGTCGATGAAGTCGTAGCCGGGAAGCAGGCGCCCTCTGAGAAATTCGTGCTCAACGTCCGCCCCCGAATCCACGACCGCCACAACCGCGGCGTGGTTGATTCCCCGCTCCACGAGATTCTCCGCGTATTCCGCAAGGCCTGCCGCCTCCGCCCCCCACGAGAGGGGCGCGGAGGCGTCGGACTCCGTGCCGTCCGCATAGGCGATGCTGTCCGGTTCCGCGTAACGCACGGACGAGAACCCGCGCAAATATTCCGCGCACGCTCTCGCCTCCCCGGCGGTGTTGAATTGCAGGACATAGAGGTTGTCCGGGCCCTGAATCATGGCCACGACGTTGTGGCCGCTCAAATCCGGAAGCTCATTGCAGGACACCAGCAGTCGCGCCAGAATGTACGGGTCGCCGGCGCCGGATGCCGCCCCTCCCGCGCCTCCGTATTCGTTCTGCAACTTCAGAAAATCCTCCGCGAACTTCGCGTAGGCCTCCGAGCCGTTGCCGCTCATCCTCAGCAGGACGGGACTGGACAGCGGCATGTATCGCCCGTCCAGCCACATGATTTTGATGTAGTCCGTCGCCGCGACATCCGGCAGAGATACCCCTACGGTTTCCGCGGCGGGATAAACCGCGACGCGCTTCATCTGTTCCGATTCCGCAAAGGCCGCGACAAACAAACTGCCTTCCGTCGCCTCCCCGGTCAGCGAGACATCGCACGAGAACGCCCCCTCCGCGTCACGGCGGTTCGCAATCTCGATAGCCGCCTCCCCGGCGGATGCCCATACCGTCAGGAACAGCGCCGCCACCAACAATAGCGGAACTGTCAGAAAGCGTCTTCTCATACGCAATCATCCCCTTTCAAAGTCATTCAGAATTGCGGGGGAAGCAGCCCGGCGCGGACGCCCCGCCGTATACTATCAATGGGCAAATCCTCCGAAAATTGTCCGGTCTTTTGCCCATTGATAGTTGTATACAAGGGTTCGCGGCTGGCGCCGCGAACCCTTTGCCGCGCTACTTCGCCGTGAAGTATCCCGCCGCCGAGGCGGAATCAATACGGGCGTAGGCCTTGTCTGTATGCTCGCCGGAATAGGCGGTTCCGGCACCTCCTCTGAGCGCGACGCATTCAAAAAACATATCTTCACTGTCGCGAACCGCCCCCGTAGCGAACGAACCGGAAGCGTAAACTGTGCTGAGACTCCCGCAACGATAGAACATCATGGACGTATCCTCGACCTTTGCGGTGTTGAATCCGCTCAAGTCCAGCGTGGCCACGCCGGAACAGTACGCGAACATCTGGCTCATATCCGTCACATAATCCGTATGGAGATTCCCGGGAGTCCTGACGGAGGAGAGAT
>CAMHDB010000234.1 GCA_946183715.1 uncultured Oscillibacter sp. | reverse complement strand
CGTTTACGGCTGGGGCGGCGTCGCGCAGTGACGGACAGGGCGCAAGTTTCCGTTGCAAAACGGGGGGCGGTATGCTATGATGGGGCTACCTTATTGCAGACAAAGGAGCGTGAAACTATGCAAAAAACTGGAAATTCTCTTCGGCGGGCGCTGTTGTCGGCGGCGCTGGCCGTTACGGTACTGCTGTCGGGCTGCGGCGGCGGGACTGCCGACGTAAGCAGGGCACCCGATATCGAACCCGAACCGGAACCCGAGCCGGAAGTCGTCGAACCGATTCCGGAGGCGTTCCGCCCGGTGCTGGGCCTGACGACCGATATGCAGTACCACTACGACGACGAGCACGAGACGATAGTCAACTCGATGGTGACGGAACTGCCCGGGGCCGACGCCGCGACGCGGGACGAGTACCCGGCGCTCAGCGAGGCGCTCGACCGTTTCCGGGAAGCGGCGCACAGTAACGCGCTCGACGCGTATCAGGAGCGGGAAGGCGTACTGCCCGACGTGCTCGAAGCCGGAGACGCGATACAGTCGCTGGGCGGGGAAGTCCACTCGATGGTGCGCCGCGCCGACGCGAAAGCGGTCAGTATCGTCAACTACTGGTGGGACTACTCCGGCGGCGCGCATATGAGCTACGGCTACGGCGCGGTGAATTTCGACACCTCTACCGGGGCCGAAATCACGCTGGAGGACTTGCTTACCGACGAGGGCAAACTCACGATTAACGCCAGAATCGGCGAGGAACTCGACGCGCTCTATACCGAACTCTCCCCCGGCGGGATGGTCGCCGACTACCTCTGGGACGATTATACTTTCTCCATAGAGCCGGACGGCGTGACGTTCTGGTTCAACCCCTACGAAATCGCGGCCTATTCCGAGGGCGCGCTGACGGCAAAGCTCTACTTCGACCGCGACGCCGACATGCTCAAACCGGACTACCGCGGCGACAACGACGCGTGGTTCGTGGAAATCGGCACGGAGATTCCGTACCGATTCGGCGGGCACAGCGTCGAGGCGTGGGACATCCCCGACAGCGACTCCCCCGATTCCGGCTGGTACAGCGGCTTCGGACTGGAATTTGACGCCCCGGAAGGCTCCAACCGCTGGATTGACCGCCTCACGTCGTCGACTGCCGACAGCGAGTGGACAGTGCCGGAGGGCCGGAACATCGTCCTTGACCAGAACGGCGGCTTCGAGGCCCACTTCTATTACGCGCGCATTCCGGCGGGCGATTACGTCGTCGCAACTCTGACGATGGAGAACGACGCCAGCACCGTCATGGTATACCGCGCGGACGGGGCGCGCGTCGGCGAAATGTCGCTCACGGGCCCGGGTTCCTTCACCTATCCCGAACCGCCCGCCGATGTCGACGACTGGTCGCTCTACGACAGCTATCACGTCGCCCTGACGAACCCAAACGAAACAACCCTCCTTACACGCTTCTACCAGTTCGGGACTTGGGGCGGCTCCGGCACGTACAGCCTCACGCCGACGGGCTTCCAGTTGTCGGGGAAACTGCTCTACAACGCCGGGGAATACGTCCTGACGCTCAAACAGGACTTGACCGTGACGCGCAGGGCCGCCGACGATTGGACAGTCTCCACGGGTGAAGAAGTCACGCTTCCGGCGGGGACGGCAGTCGAACTCGTCGCCACGGACGGCGAGAGTACGTATTTCCGCGCGCCGGACAATGTGGTGTTCGCGCTTGCGCACGACATCCCGGACGAGTACCCGCCGACCGTCGACGGCGTACCCGAGAACGAGCTTTTCGACGGCTTGCTCTATGCCGGATAATCAAACACCGCCCCGCGACACGGGCGGTTGTCATAGGGCCAAATCTAACATCAATTTTTCACAAGTCTATGGACTTTTGCGCCGTCCGGTGGTATACTAAAATTGGTGTAATGCCACGCGAACGGACGCGGCTTTGACAGGAAAGGAGTTTTTCACCATGTTGACACTGCTGAAAGGCATTGGCGCGGCGGCAGCCGCTACGGCGGCGACTGTCGCCGGAGGCGTCGTCGCTTCTGTGGGCGGCGCGGCGGCGGGCGCGTTCTTCAACGAACTCGACGCGCAATACAAGGACTACTTCTACTGCGAGGCCCTGCCCGTCGACGTACTCGTCGCGAAGGGCGTCAAGCGCAAGAACGGGCGCACCGTCAACAAGAAGGACGACAACATCATTACGGCGGGCTCCCGTATCGCGGTCGCCGACGGACAGTGCATGATGATTGTCGAACAGGGCAAGGTCGTCGAACTCTGCGCCGAGACCGGCTTCTACCAGTACGACGCTTCCTCACAGCATTCCATTTTCGCGGGCAGTCTGGGCGAGGGCTTCAAGACCTTCTTCGCGCAGGTCGGCGAGAACTTTACATTCGGCGGACAGAAGGCCATGGACCAGCGCGTCTACTACTTCAACCTCAAGGAGATTATCGGCAACAAGTACGGCACCCCGAACGCGGTACCCTTCCGGGTCGTCGACGAGCGCGCCGGAATCGACATGGACATCTCCATCCGCTGTTTCGGCGAGTACAGCTACAAGATTACGAACCCCATGCTGTTTTACACGAACGTCTGCGGGAACGTCTCCGGAAACTACACCCGCGACCAGTTGGACAGCCAGCTAAAGAGCGAGTTCCTGACGGCCTTACAGCCCGCGTTCGCGCGCATTTCCGAAATGGGAATCCGCTATTCAGCGCTCCCGGGGCACACGTTCGAGTTGGCGCAGGCGATGAACGACACGCTGTCGCCGAGGTGGCGCGACCAGCGCGGCATTGAAATCGTAAATGTCGGCGTGTCGTCGATGAAGGCCAGCGAGGAGGACGAGGCCACGCTGAAGGCCATGCAGAAGGACGCCGCCTA
>CAMHDB010000233.1 GCA_946183715.1 uncultured Oscillibacter sp. | reverse complement strand
GCCGACGCCGTTTACAACTACCTCATTCAGGAAGTCTTGCGCGTGTACCGCCAGCAGGGCGTCGACATCAACGACAAGCACATTGAGGTTATCGTGCGGCAGATGATGCGCAAAGTACGCCTTGAGGACGCCGGAGACACGGCGCTGTTGGACGGCTCTATGGTCGACGTGCTCGAACTCGAACACGCCAACGAGGACATCGACCGCCGCAACGAGGCCGGAGAGCGTCGCGAGGACGGCGAACCGCTCCGCCGGGCCGAGGGTACGCAACTGCTCATGGGCATTACGAAGGCCTCTCTTGCTACGGATTCCTTCCTTTCGGCGGCGTCGTTCCAAGAGACCACGAAGGTACTCACCGAAGCGGCCATTAAGGGCAAATCCGACCACCTGATGGGCCTGAAAGAGAACGTCATCATCGGCAAGCTGATTCCGGCGGGTACCGGACTGCAAAAGTATCAGGAACTCGTGGAGACCATGCGGACGCCGCCCGTAGAGGTGGAACTCAACCCGGACGCGATGGACGCCTTGTCGCTGTAAACAACTGGGAACCCCGTCCGGGGTTCCCGTTTTTGGAAGGAAAGGAAGTGCGCGTATGAAACTCGGCGTAACCGGAACGGGCATGATTGCGAAGGAGGCCTTGCCGGTTCTGCGGAAACTCGGCATGGACATCGGCGTACTCTGCGGCACGCCCCGCTCCGCCGACACCGTGCGGGAACTCTGCCAGCAGTACGGGATTCCGAAGGGCGTCTCCGACTTCTCCGAACTGCTCGCCGATTCCGACATTGATACCGTATACTTAGCCGTGCCGAACTCCCAGCATTACCCCATGGCAAAGCGCGCCATGGAGGCCGGGAAGCACGTCATTCTCGAAAAGCCCATGACCGACAATTTCCGGGCGGCGTCGGAACTCGCGGAGCTGTCGCGCGCGCGGAAGCTGTTCCTGTTTGAGGCCGTCACGACGCGACTGCACCCGAATTATCAGGCGGTACGCGACTTCCTCCCCGAAATCGGCACGCTCAAACTCGTACAGTGCAACTTTAGCCAGTATTCCAGCCGCTACGACGCGTTCGCGCGCGGCGAAACCCCGGTTTCATTCGACCCGGCGAAGTCGGGCGGTGCGCTCATGGACTTGAATTTGTACAACTTACACTATATCGTGGGCCTGTTCGGGAAGCCCCTCTCGATTGCCTACCTTGCCAACGTGGAGCGCGGAATCGACACCAGCGGCGTCGCCACGCTCGACTACGGCGCGTTCAAGGCGGTGAGCGTCGCGGCGAAGGACTCCGCGTCGCCGTCGCGCTGTGTCGTACAGGGCACGAAGGGCTATATTCTACAGGACGCCCCCGCGAACGTCTGCGGGGCCGTGACGCTGTGCCTGAACGGCGGCGCGGAGAAATTCCGGGACGACTTCCACGGCCACCGTATGGAGCCGGAGTTTGAACAGTACGCGCGCGCCATCGACAGCCGGGACTTTGCGTTCCGCGACGCCCTGCTGGAACAAAGTCTCATCATCGCCGGACTGCTCGCCGAGGCCCGCAAACAGGCCGGGATTCGCTTCCCGTCCGACGAGGCGTAGAGGCGGCTTTAGACAAAGCGTGAAATACAGGCGGAGAAAGGCGGCGGCGCGCATGGGGTAGTGACAGTAAAATCGACGGGCCTGAACGGAATCGCGGGCTATGAGGTACAAGTAGAATGCTACCTGTCGGGCGGACTGCCGTCGTTCGACCTCGTGGGCCTGCCCGACGCCGCCGTCAGGGAGGCGCGGGAACGCGTCCGGGCGGCGGTCAAGAACTGCGGCGCGTCGTTCCCGCCGAACCGAATCACGGTGAATCTTGCCCCGGCGAGTGAACGCAAGGCCGGGACGCTCTACGATTTGCCGATTCTCGTCGGCCTGCTGGCCTGTTCGGAGGAAATCCCGTGCCCGTCGGCGGAGACGGCGTTCGTCGGGGAACTGTCGCTGACGGGCGCGGTGCGGCGGGTGTCGGGCGTACTGCCTATGGCCCTCGCCGCGCGGGAGCGAGGTATCCGGGAACTGTTCGTCCCGGCGGAGAACGCCCCCGAGGCCACGCTGGCGGGCGATTTGACCGTCTACGGCGTGTCGGACGTGCGGGAGCTGTCCGCACACCTGCGCGGTACGCGTCGCCTCGCGCCCGCGCCGCCGTGGACGCCCGGCCCCGGTGAAGCGCCGTTACTCGACCTGCGCGACGTGATGGGACAGGAACAAGTACGGCGCGCGCTCGAAATCGCGGCGGCGGGCGCGCACAATCTGCTGTTCATCGGAAGCCCCGGCGCGGGGAAGTCGATGCTCGCGAAGCGTATGCCGTCGATTCTGCCCGACCTGACGCGCGAAGAAGCCTTGGAATCGACCGCCGTCTGGTCGGTCGCGGGCCTGACCGACGCCCAACACCCCATGCTGACGCGCCGCCCGTTCCGAAGCCCGCACCACACGGTGTCGACGGCGGCCTTTGTCGGCGGCGGGAATATCGTCCGCCCCGGCGAAATCTCGCTGGCCCACAACGGCGTACTGTTCCTCGACGAGTTGCCGGAGTTCCGCCGCGACGCCCTCGAAGCACTACGGCAACCGTTGGAGGACGGCGAAATCACGATTGCGCGCGCAAGCGGCACCGTGCGACTGCCCGCGAACTTTCAACTTGTCTGCGCGATGAATCCGTGCCCGTGCGGCTGGCGCGGACACCCGTCCGGACGCTGTACCTGTTCGGCGCGGACGGTCTCGCGCTACGTCGAGAAGATTTCCGGGCCGTTACTCGACCGCATTGACTTGCACGTCCGCGTCCCGTCCGTCGAGTACGAGGCCATGCGCCGCCGGGAGGCCGCCGAGGATTCCGCGACCGTCAAGGCGCG
>CAMHDB010000232.1 GCA_946183715.1 uncultured Oscillibacter sp. | reverse complement strand
ACTGTCCTTTCGCGCTACGAGAGCCACAACAGCGCGTACTCCACGACCGGGGCCACGAACAGCACGCTGTCGAAGCGGTCGAGCACGCCGCCGTGGGCCAAAAACACGCGCCCGTAGTCCTTGATTCCGTACTGACGCTTAATCAGGGAGAAGCTCAAGTCGCCGAGTTGCGAGACGACGCCGCAGAGCAGGGAAAGGGCCAGCGTTCCGAAGAATCCCGGCCCGACGCGCGTCAGGAGCAGGAACACCAGCCCGCCGACGACATTCCCCGCCAGTCCGCCGACAGCGCCCTCAACGGTCTTGTGCGGACTGACGACCGGGGCGAGCTTATGCCGCCCGAAGGAACTCCCCGCCAGATACGCGCCCGAATCGCAGGAGAAGCTCAGCACGAACGGCAGGAGGAGTAAGGCACGGTGCGCGCCGCCGCCGATACGCAGGAAGGACGCGAACGAGTACGCGACGGCGACCGCCGCCAGCCACGCCGCCGACACTTCCTCGAACTTGACCTTCCCGCCCTGACTGACCGCGTAGGCCGACAGCGCCATCAGTTCGAGCGCCCACAGCCCGAGCGGGGCGTCGGCGTTGCCGTAGTACCACAGCACGGTCAGCGCGGGCAGTACGGCGCTGACGGCTACCATGACGCCGCGCCGCTGTTGGCTTACACACTGTTGCAGTTCCATCCCGGCGAGGGCGGCGAGCGCCGCGAGGGCCGCGCAGAGTACGAAGCGCGGACAGTACAGTACAATCAGGATGATTGCGGGAATACCGACCACGGCCACAAGGATTCTTGAAACCATGCAATCCCTCCGTCACACGCCGCCGAAGCGCCGGTTGCGTCTGGCGTAGGCGGCGATTGCCTTGTCGATTTCGTCGGTAGTGAAGTCGGGCCAGAGCGTATCCGTGGCGTAGAACTCGGAGTAGGCGCACTGCCAGAGCAGGAAGTTGCTCAGCCGAAATTCGCCGCCGGGGCGGATAATCAGCTCGGGGTCGGGCAGTCCGGCGCTGTCGAGGTAGGACGAGAACAGGCTTTCGTCGAGTTCGCCGGGCTTGCGGGTACCCGCCGCGCAGTCGGCGGCGTACTTGCGCGCGGCGCGCAGGATTTCGTCGCGCCCGCCGTAGTTGATACACAGATTCACGAGGCAGTAGTCTTTCGGGAGCGCGCTGGACACGTCGTCGGTCTGGTGGGCGAGCTGTTCGAGTTTGGGGGGCAGTCCGGTCAGGTCTCCGAAGAAGCGGATTCGGAAATGGTCGCGGGCCATCAGTTCCATTAACTCGTGCAGGTAGCGGTTGAGCAGGAGCATGATGACGTTGACTTCCTCGGCGGAGCGCTTCCAGTTCTCGGTCGAGAAGGCGTAGACCGTCAGGTATTGTATGCCGATGTCCTTGCAGTAATAAGCGATTTTGCGGAACGTCTCCGCGCCGACTTTATGTCCGGCGGTACGGGGCAGGCCGCGCTTGGTAGCCCAGCGCCCGTTGCCGTCCATGATAATCGCAATGTGGCGGGGCATGGCCGCCCCCGCCACGGCGTGACTTTCTTCCGCCATTATACCACCATGAGTTCCTTTTCCTTCTTGGCGAGGAGTTCGTCGATGGCCTTGCAGTGCTCGTCGGTCATTTTCTGGAGGTCTTTTTCGGCCAGCTTCAACTCGTCCTCGGTGATTTCCGATTTCTTCTCCTGCTTCTTGAAATTCTCCACGGCGTCGCGGCGGATATTGCGAATCGCCACTTTGCCCACTTCCGCGTACTTGTGAATTTGCTTGACGAGTTCCTTCCGGCGCTCCTCGGTCAGTTGCGGGAAGGACAGCCGGAGTTGCGTCCCGTCGTTCTGGGGGTTGATTCCGAGGTCGGAGTTCTGAATCGCGCGTTCGATGAGGCGGAGGGCGGATTTGTCCCAAGGGGCGATAACCAGCGTCCGGGGGTCGGGGGAGGCAATCGCGGCGATTTGCTGAATAGGCGTCGGGGCGCCGTAGTAGTCGACCGTGATACGGTCGAGCACGGCGGCGTTGGCGCGTCCGGCGCGCACGGCGGCGAAGTCGCCGCTCACGGCGTCGATACTCTTCCGCATTTTCTCCTCGTATACTTTGTACTCGTCCTTTAACATGAGAAATTCCTTCCTTTCACGGCGTCTTGGCGCCGACGACAGTCCCGACGCGCTCCCCGCGCAGGACGCGGAGAATATTGTCGGGGTCTTTGAGCGCGAAAAGCAAAACGGGGATATGGTTTTCCATTGCCATGGAAGTGGCGGTCAAATCCATCACCATGAGGCGCTTTTCGAGCATTTCCTCGTAGGAAATGGCGTCGTAGCGGACGGCGGCGGGGTCTTTGGCGGGGTCGGCGGAGTAGACGCCGTCGACGTTCTTGGCCAGAAGAATCACCTCCGCGCCGATTTCGGCGGCCCGGAGTACGGCGGCGGTGTCGGTGGAAAAGTAGGGGCTCCCGGTTCCTGCGGCGAACAGCGTGACTTTCCCGGCCTCAAGCTGACGCACGGCGTCGCGGCGGGTGTAGAGTTCGGCCACGGCGGGCATGGACAGCGCCGAGTAGACCTGTACGGGGACTCCCTTTTGTTCGCACACGTCCGCCACGGCGAGGCAGTTCATGACGGTCGCGAGCATGCCCATATGGTCAGCGCGGGCGCGCTCCATGCGTCCGCCGCTGTTTTTCGCGCCCCGCCAGAAGTTGCCGCCGCCGACGACGAGCCCAATCTGTACGCCCAGCCCGACGCACTCCTTGAGCGTGTCGCAGACACGCGAAATCATGGGAAAGTCCAGCCCGGTTCCCTTGTCCCCGGCCAGCGCTTCCCCGCTGAGTTTCAGCAGGACGCGTCTGTAAACAGGTTCCGACATCCGAATCTCCTCCTATGCA
>CAMHDB010000231.1 GCA_946183715.1 uncultured Oscillibacter sp. | reverse complement strand
GCGCGCTACGCCGTGGGCTGGAAGTTCTCGCGGATTCCGCTGGTCGCGTCGGCGATAATGCGCGTGGCGATGTACGAGATACTCTATATGCCGGACATCCCGAACGCGGCGGCGGTCAACTCCGCCGTGGAGATTGCCAAGAAGTACGAGACGCCGGAGACCGTGCGGTTTATCAACGGCATTCTTGGCAGTTTCGTCAGACAGGAGGCCGGGGTGTAGGCGTATGGGACAGGCTGTCTACAGCGTATCGGACGTGAATCGGCTCATCAAGTCACTTCTGGACAGGGAGCCGACGTTACAGCGTCTCCATGTGCGCGGGGAGCTGTCGAACTACAAGATTTACCCGTCCGGACACCACTACTTTACCCTCAAAGACCCGGAGGGTGCGCTGCGGTGCGTGATGTTCGCGGACAGGGCGTCGAGACTGCGCTTCCGCCCCGAAAACGGCATGAAAGTCGTACTTTCGGGGAGGGTATCGGTCTTCCCGCGCGACGGGGCCTATCAGCTCTATTGCGAAACCCTCACCCCGGAGGGCGCCGGAGACCTCGCCGTAGCCTTTGAGCAGTTGAAGGCGAAATTGTACGCCGAAGGCCTGTTCGACCCGGCGCGCAAGAAGCCCCTGCCGCGCTACCCGCAGAGAATCGCAATCGTGACTTCCTCCGCCGGGGCCGCCGTCCACGACATGATACGCATTCTCCGCCGCCGCTACCCGGTTGCGAAAGTCATCCTCTTACCAGTGCGCGTACAGGGCGCGGAGGCCCCGCCCGAAATCGCCGGGGCCATCCGCTACGCCAACCGCTGGAATGTCGCGGACGTACTCATCACGGGGCGCGGCGGCGGGTCTATGGAGGATTTGTGGGCCTTCAACGACGAACGCGTCGCGCGGGCGATTTACGAATCGCGGATTCCGGTCATATCGGCGGTCGGGCACGAGCCGGACGTGACAATCTCCGATTTCGTGGCGGACGCGCGCGCCTCGACGCCCTCGAACGCGGCGGAAATCGCCGTCCCGGACGCCGTGGAACTCCGGCGGTGGTTTCAGGACTGCGCCGCGCGTATGGCACAGGCGGAAACAATCCGCGCACACCGTCTCCGGACACATTTGCAACAGCTGTCCGAAAAGCGCGTCCTGCGCGACCAGCTCGCGTTCGTACAGGACAAGCGCATGCTGTTGGTACACCTCCAACAGCGCTTAGGCGACTTGTCGATGGGGGCGCTTGCGCGGCGGCGGTCGAAATTCGGGGCGCTGGCGGCGGCGCTGGACGCCATGAGCCCGTTAAAGGTGCTGGGGCGCGGCTACGCGATGGTACAGGACGCGTCTGGGAAGATACTCCGCGACGGCGCGGACGTGTCGCCGGGGGACCGCGTGACGGTGACATTGGGGCAAGGCGGATTCCGGGCAACTGTGGACGAGCCGCCGAAACGGCGTGGGCGTCCGCCGAAAGCGGATGCGGAAACCGTGAAAACAGAGACGGAGACTATAAGCGGAGCGCAACCGCCGAAAAAACGCCGGGGGCGTCCGCCGAAATCGGAGGCGAAACATGACCTTTGAGCAGAAACTGGGGCGTTTGGAGGAAATCGTATCGCGGCTGGAGCGCGGCGACGCGCCGTTAGCGGATTCTCTGACGCTCTTCGAGGAAGGCACGGCCTTAATCGCGGACTGTTCCGGGGAACTCGACCGCGCCGAGCAAAAAGTAGTCAAACTGATGAAGGGTCCCGACGGCGCGCCGATTGAGACGCCGTTCGCGGGAGGGGAGGAGCCGACATGAGTTTCGAGCGACAATATGACGCGTACCGTGAGGCGGTGGAAACGTATCTGGGCGGCCTGTTCACGGACAAAGTATCGTGGGCGGACTTGTACGAATCTATGCGCTACAGTCTGCTGGCAGGCGGGAAGCGTATCCGCCCCGTACTGACACTCGCCTTTACACATCTTGGGGAACCGGACTGGCGCAAGGCGTTGCCCGTGGGCTGTGCCGTGGAACTCGTCCACACGTTTTCCCTGATTCACGACGACCTGCCCTGCATGGACGACGACGACTTCCGGCGCGGGCGTCCGTCGAATCACAAGGCCTACGGGGAGACCTTGGCCGTACTCGCCGGGGACGCCCTGTTTGCGGAGGCGTTCCGGCTCATCGCCGACGCCCCCGGACTGGACGCCGAAACCCGGATACAGTGCGTACGGATACTCGCCGGGGCGTCGGGGGCGTCGGGCATGGGTGCCGGACAGGTTTTAGACACGCTCCACGCGCCCAAAACGTTGGAGGAAATCCGGGAGGTACACCGACTGAAAACCGGGGCAATGATTGCGGGGGCGTGTCAGTTGGGCGCGGTCATTTCCGGTACGCCGGGACTATCCGACGCCGCCGGGACGTACGGACACAAAATCGGGCTTGCGTTCCAGATACAGGACGATGTTTTGGACGTGACCGCCGACGCGGCCGAACTCGGCAAGCCCATTGGTTCCGACAAAGAAAGCGGCAAAGTGACCTATGTCGACCTGTTCGGCGTCGACAAATGCGGCGAACTTGTGCGGACGTGTACGGAGGAGGCCATTTCGGCGGTGGCGGCATATGACAATGACGGCTTTCTGTCGGAATTAGCCCGTTCTCTGTCCGAACGGCGCAAATAGAGGAGCGACACATAATGAACCGTGTTCTGTTACATTGCTGTTGTGCGCCGTGTTCGCTGAGCTGTATCGAGCCGTTACGCGCCGAAGACATCGAGCCTGTCGCGTTCTGGTACAACCCCAACATTCACCCGTGGAAGGAGTACGAAGCGCGGCGGAATTGTCTGCTGGAATACGCCCCGACTGTCGGCATGGAACTTATCGTAAAAGACGCGTACGGCTTGCGTGATTTTGTCCGCGCCGTCGCCGACGATATCG
>CAMHDB010000230.1 GCA_946183715.1 uncultured Oscillibacter sp. | reverse complement strand
GGTAATAGCGTATCATTTCACGCGATTTTATCATACATCTGAGAAGAGGTGTAATCAAGTAGAGGCCGACAATCATGTAAAGAAACCAAAGGTGATAATGGCCTTTGATGAAATGCGCCAGAAATTCTATCGAGGCACTTTTAAGACGTTGTTCTGACAGAAGATGCACACAGGCATACAACGCTGACCACAGAAAATAGACCCGTACCATACGCAGGATATTCTTTGAGAACAATTGCTTCAAAGAAATCTTTCGTGCCGGGTCTAGGAACAAACTCCCGCTAATCATGACAAATACTCAAATGACGGGCCGGAGTTGCCCCCGGCCCACAGATTGCGGTATCAGCCGAAGCAGCGTTTGTTTCATTTCAACTCACTCGCCCTTATCTGGGGCGGGACACTGTCAGCCGAAGTAGCGCTTGAGCAGTCCGGCGAAGGCCTGACCGTGACGGGCCTCGTCGCGGGCCATTTCGTGTACGGTGTCGTGAATCGCGTCGAGATTCAGCGCCTTGGCCTTCTTGGCAAGGGCGGTCTTTCCGGCGCAAGCGCCGTTCTCGGCGTCCACGCGCATTTGCAGATTCTTCTTGGTGCTGTCGGTGACGACCTCGCCGAGCAGTTCGGCGAACTTGGCGGCGTGTTCGGCCTCCTCCAGCGCGGCGCGGCGCCAGTATTCGCCGATTTCGGGATAGCCTTCCCGGAACGCGACACGGCTCATGGCCAGATACATGCCGACCTCGGAGCACTCGCCGCGGAAGTCCGCGCGGAGGCCTTCCAGAATGTCCTCGGGCGCGCCCTGCGCGACGCCTACGACGTGTTCGGAGGCCCAAGTCATGTCGCCCGACTGCTCCTTGAACTTGGACGCCGGGACGCCGCACTGCGGGCACTTCTCCGGCGGATTCTCGCCCTCGTAGACGTAGCCGCATACGGAACAAACCCATTTTTTCATGTTCGTTTCCTCCTGTTCGTGAATCCCCTCATGTATTTCAACTCACGCCCCTTCAAGAGGGGCGGAGTTAAAAATACCAGAAAAGCGGAAAAATGTCAAGAGACACTTGTTTTACTGCTGTTCGGCGAGGGCCTTGGCCTCGGCGATAGCCTTCTCCTGCGCGGCGGGGGGGCAGTCCTCGTAGCGGACGAAATGGAAGGTGAAACTCCCGCGGCTTTGCGTCATGGAGCGCAAGTCGATGGCGTAGGAGCCCATTTCGGCCATAGGCACCTCGGCGGAAATGACCTGACTGCCGTCGCCGGTGGGGTCCATGCCCATGACGCGGCCCCGGCGCTTGTTCAGGTCGCCGATAACGTCGCCCATGTAGTTGTCGGGCACGGTCACTTTGAGTTCGCCCACGGGTTCGAGCAGTACGGGGTTGGCCTCGGGCATGCCCGCCTTGTAGGCCAGTTGCGCGGCGGTCTTGAAGGCGATTTCGGACGAGTCGACCGGGTGATAGGAGCCGTCATAGAGCACCGCCTTGAGGTTTACAACCGGGTATCCGGCCAGCGGGCCGTGTACGCAGGCCTCGCGCAAGCCCTTTTCGACGGCGGGGAAGAAGTTCTTCGGCACGGAGCCGCCGAATACCTCTTCCGCGAAAACCATGTCTTCCTCTTCGGGGTTGGGTTCAAAGCGAATCCACACATCACCGAATTGACCACTGCCGCCCGTCTGCTTCTTGTGGCGTCCCTGCTTCTGCACGGTCTTCCGGATTTTCTCGCGGTACGGCACACGCGTCGGTTTCAGCTCGGCCTCGACGTTGAAGCGGCTCTTCAGCTTGCTGACAAGTACGTCGACCTGCATGTCGCCGGAGCCGGAGAGTACCATTTGATGCGTTTCGGCGTTGTTGCCCACGGAGAACGACGGGTCTTCCTCGTTCAGACGTGCCAGACCCTGCGAAATCTTATCTTCCTGTCCTCTGGTCTTGGGCACGATAGCCACGGAGTAGCACGGCTCGGCGAACGGAATCGGGGCGATAGTCACGGGCGATTTCGCGTCGGAGAGGGTGTCGCCGGTCTTGACTTTGTCCATCTTGCCAATTGCGCCAATGTCGCCGCAGACAAGCTCCTTGATTTCCGTCGACTTCTTGCCGCGCATGGAGTAGAGGCGGCCTAACTTCTCGGTGGAACCCGTGCGGGAGTTGTAGAGCGGCAAATCGGGGGTAATCGTGCCGGAGAGGACTTTTACAAAGGAGTATTTGCCGTACTGGTCGGAGAGCGTCTTGAAGACGAACGCCACGGGCGCGCCGTCGGGGTTGACGGCGAAATCGTCGCCGGATTCGGTTTTGGGCGCGGGGCCCTCGGTGGGGTTCGGCGACAGGTGCGCGATGGTGTCCAACAGCGTCGCGGTGCCCGTGCCGTTGACGGCGGAGCCGAACAGCGCCGGATAGAGCGCGTGTTCGCGTACAGCCTGCCGAAGTCCCTGCTTCATCTCGTCGGGCGACAGGTCCCCGGTGTCGAAGAACTTCTCCATCAGTTCCTCACTTGTCCCGGCGGCGGCCTCCTTCAGTTCGTCCTCGGACGCCGCCACAAGGTCGGCAATCGCGGCGGGGACGTTCTTCCCGTCGGGGGCGGCGTAGGGAATAATGCTGTTGCCGAAGCGGGCGCGCAACGCCTCCAACGTCGCGGCGGGGTCGCTGTTGTCCTCGTCGATACGGGAAATATACACGAAACGGGGAATCCGGCGCTCCTCGCAGTATTTCCACGCCTTCTCGACGCCCACGGACACGCCGTCTTTGGCGGCGCAGACAATCACGGCGGCGTCGGCGGCGCTCAACGCCTCCATGACCTCCCCGGCGAAGTCGAACGCGCCGGGGGCGTCCAATACGTTAATGCGGCACCCCTGATAGTCAATCGGGGCCACGGCGGTGGACAGCGAAATCTGCCGCTTGACCTCCTCGGGGTCGGAGTCGCAGACGGTATTCCCGTCGGCGGCGCG
>CAMHDB010000229.1 GCA_946183715.1 uncultured Oscillibacter sp. | reverse complement strand
CGCCCCCTCCGTCGCTTCGCGACACCTCCCCCGCATAGCGGAGGAGGCAAAGAACCTGTCAGGCACGATAAAAAAGCCTCCCGTGTCAGCGGGGAAGACGGATAGCGGGCCCGGAATCGCTTTACATATCTTTTCGGAGTTTGGCTTGCCTGACGCCGCCGCTTGTGCTATACTGTCGGAAAAGAGAGCTCAACCCAAAATAAAGGAGGCCTTTCTATGGAGACCGTCTACATCACCGGACACAAGAACCCCGATTCCGACTCCATCATCTCCGCCCTCGCCTACGCCGCCCTCAAAAACGCGCTGGGCGAGCGGCAGTACGTCGCGGCGCGGCTGGGGAGCGTCAGCGACGAAACGCAACTTATCCTCGACCGCTTCAACGCCGAGCCGCCCGTACTCATCACCAATGTGCGCAATCAGGTGCGCGACCTCGATTTCGACACGCCGCCCATGATTTCCCCCGCCGCGACTATCAGCCGCGCCGCCGAGGCCATGCAGGAGGCCCATATCGCCGTGTTGCCCGTCGTCAACGAGGACGGCACACTGTTCGGCATGCTCTCCGCCGGGGACGTTGCCAACTACGACATGGAGTGTGTCCACGACCCCATGATTCAGCCCGTGCCGATTTACAACGTCATTTCCGTACTCGAAGGGAAGATTCTCCACCGGGGCGGCGAAATCCGTGACGTGATTTCCGGCGAAATCAATATCGCCCTGCCCACCAGCCGCGAACACCTTCTCTTTTCCGACAAAAACAGTATCGTCATTTGCGGAGACCAGCCGAAGATGTTACGCCGCGCGCTGGAAATCGGCGTTGACTGCGTCATTGTCTGTCAGGCGGAAGTCGCGCCGGATATCCTCGAAAACGCCGGGGATACTTGCATTATCGCCACGCCGCTGGACGCCTACCATACTGTCCATTTGCTCTGCCACTCCCAGCCGATTTCGCATATCTGCAACAGCAACAGTAAGGAAATGGTCGCGTTCCACCTCGACGACTATGTCGCCGACGTGGAGAACGCCGTACTCGAAAGCCGTTTCCGCGCCTACCCGGTTCTCGACGAGAACGAGCACGTTGTCGGGACGCTCTCCCGGTTCCACCTGCTCCGTCCGCGCCGGAAACGCGTCATACTCATGGACCACAACGAGCGGGCGCAGTCCGTACCGGGACTGGAGGAGGCCAAGGTACTCGAAATCATCGACCACCACCGTTTGGCCGACATCGAAACGACAGGCCCCATCTACATGCGCAATGAGCCCGTTGGGAGTACGTGTACGATAGTCGCGGGGATGTATCAAGAGAAAGGCCTTATGCCCACGGAGAAATTCGCCGGACTTCTCGCGGCGGGTATCGTGTCCGATACGGTCATGTTCAAGTCGCCGACCTGCACACAGCGCGACAGGGACGTTGCCAACCGCCTCGCGCGTATCGCGGACGTGTCGCTGGACGAACTCGGGCGCGCTATCTTCTCCGCCACCAGCAGCGACGACAAGACCGTCGAAGCCATGCTCGGCACCGACTACAAAGAGTTCCATATCGCCGGGCACAGTCTCGCCGTCAGCCAGATTACGTGCATGGACTCCGACCGGGTTCTCAAGCGCAAGGACGAGTTCCTCGACGCCATGCGCGCCAACCTCAAGAAGCGGAAGCTCGATACCGTCGTACTGATGATTACCGACGTTCTGCTCGAAGGTACGCAACTGCTGTTTGTCGGCGACGATGAGAGTATCCGGCACGCGTTCAACCTCAAAGACGATGTCGGGAACTGCGCGTTCCTGCCGAAAATCATGTCGCGCAAGAAGCAGGTCATTCCCACGCTTTCCGCCATGTGGGGCTGATTCCCGGAAGGAGAGGCTATGGACGAACAATCCCGCATTCGCAATTTCTCGATTATCGCGCACATCGACCACGGCAAGTCCACCCTCGCCGACCGCTTACTTGAAAAGTGCGGCGCGGTGGAGGCCCGTCAGATGGAAAACCAGCTCCTCGACAATATGGACTTGGAACGGGAGCGCGGCATTACTATCAAGGCCCGCGCCGTGCGCCTGCTCTACCCCGCCAAGGACGGCCAGACTTATACGCTCAACCTCATCGACACCCCCGGACACGTCGACTTTCACTATGAGGTATCGCGTTCCCTCGCGGCCTGCGAAGGCGCGCTACTGGTCGTGGACGCCACGCAGGGCGTAGAGGCGCAGACCCTCGCCAATACCTACCTCGCTATGGAACACGACCTCGAAATACTGCCCGTATTCAACAAAATCGACCTGCCCGCCGCCGACCCCCAGCGCGCCAAACAGGAAGTAGAGGACATTATCGGCCTGCCCGCGCTCGACGCCCCGGAGATTTCCGCGAAACTCGGCACCAATATCGACGCCGTTTTGGAGGATATTATCGCCAATGTCCCGCCGCCGTCCGGAGACCCCGGCGCGCCGCTAAAGGCACTGGTTTTCGACAGCCAATACGACAGTTACAGGGGCGTCATCGTCTACTTGCGCCTGATGGAGGGGCGCTTACGCAAGGGCGGTACGGTAAAACTGATGGCTACGGGGGCCTCGTATCAGGTGGTGGAATGCGGGCACCTGCTCCCGCTGGGCCTCGAACCCTGTGACGTACTGGAGGCCGGCGACGTGGGCTATTTTACGGCGTCTATTAAGAATGTCGCCGACACGCGCGTCGGCGACACCGTCACGGACGCCGAACGCCCCGCCGACGAACCTTTGCCCGGATACCGCCCCATTCAGTCTATGGTCTACTGCGGAATCTACACCGAAGACGGTTCCCGGTATCCGGACTTGCGCGACGCCCTCGAAAAACTCCGCCTTAACGACGCCTCGCTGTCGTTCGAGCCGGAATCGTCGGTCGCGCTGGGATTCGGTTTCCGTTGCGGATTTCTGGGCATGCTCCATATGGAAGTCATACAG
>CAMHDB010000228.1 GCA_946183715.1 uncultured Oscillibacter sp. | reverse complement strand
TCATGTACCAGTTGGCTACGCTGATGTTCCAGCCGTCCTTCCAGCGCGGCCCGCTGACCATCGAAAACGCGAAACTGCTCTGGCAGTCGGAAGAGAACTTCGTCGGCGAATCCGACAGCCGCTTTGAAATCGTCCTGACGGCCCCCGACGGCACCGAGACCCGTTTCCAGATAGGTACCGTCGACGCGGTTCTGTCCGACACCCGCGACTTCCCCGAGGGCCGCTATACCTACCGCGTACTCCCCGACGGCGGCGGCGCGCCGCTCTTCGAGGGCAGTATCATCGTCGGCGACACGCGCAAGTTCGCCTTCGCCGGAAAGCAGATTGTCGTCACGGGCGCGCTCTGCTGGGACTTCGACGCCGACGACCTCCGGACAGTCCGCATGGAGGAGGGCTGCGGCGTCCTGCGCGATATCCGCTACCACGGGAACAGCCTCCCGCCCGGGGAGAGCATCCAGACCCCGGAGTACTCCGCCACGCTCTACTACACCGACGAGGATACCGGGGCGCTTCTCGCCTTCCACGACCGCGCCGACGATTACTTTGAACAGGTCAACCCCGTGACACTCTGGACTATCAACGAACACCTGCTGATTCTACAGGGCGCGACGGGCGACACGCTCTATATCGACAACCAGACGGCGTCGATACTCTACCGCAACCCCGACAGCGTGATGTCGCGCGACGAACAGCGCGAACGCCTCGAAACCCCCGATTATTTCGAGTACCGCATGGAGGACGTACCCAAAGACGACTGACGCTTTGCAAGATACCGGGTATAAGTTGCAAGAACGCGAAATCTTTTCGGCGTTTCCGCCAAAAAGATGAATTTTTCAGAAAATTGCTTGCAAGCCCCGCCCGGACGTGCTATTATAACAGAATGGCGGCGTATTCCCGCCGACTTGAAGTCTGATGAAACGAGGTCGAAGCGTATGAAAAAGAAACTCTCCCTTCTGCTCTCCGCCCTGCTTTTACTGGGCCTGCTCGCCGGGTGCGGCGGCTCGGATACCTCCGGCCCCTCCGGCGGCGCGCCCTCCTCCAACGGAAGCCTGACGTTCACCACGGGCGGAGACCAAGGTACGTACTACGCCCTCGGAAGCGTCCTCGCCGGACAGGTCAGCGCCACGACCGGCACGAAAGTCACGGCGATTACCTCCGGCGGCTCACAGGCCAATATCCTCGCCCTCTCCGACGGCGACGCACAGCTCGGCTTCGTGCAGTCCGACGTGATGTCCTACGCCTACAGCGGCACGAACCTGTTTAACAGCCCCGTCCCGGGCTTCTCGACCGTCGCCGCGCTCTATACCGAACAAGTCCAGATTGTCACCCTCGACCCTAACCTGAAGAGCATCGCCGACCTCGCGGGCAAGACGGTCTCCGTCGGCGACGCCGGCTCCGGCACCTACTTCAACGCCGTCGACATCCTCAACGCCTACGGAATCGACGCCGAGAACGATATCAACCCCGTCTACGAATCCTTCGGCACCAGCGCCGACAGCCTCCAAGACGGCAAAATCGACGCCGCGTTCGTCGTCGCGGGCGCGCCTACCAACGCGATTACCTCCCTTGCCGCCTCCAAGACTGTATACCTTATCAGTCTGGACGACGCCCACATCAACGCCCTGATTTCCTCCTCGCCCTACTATACGCGCAACGTCATTCCGGCGTCGACGTACAACCTCCCCGCCGACGTGACGACTGTCGCCGTGGGCGCGGTGGTTATCGCCCGCGACGACGCCTCCGAGGACGACGTATACAACTTCGCTTCCGGCGTGTTCGAGCACCTCGACGCCGTGGCCTCCTCCCACGCCAAGGGGGCCGAACTCAACCTCGATTTCGCGGCGTCCGTGACTTCCGTCCCGTACCACCCCGGCGCGGCGCGCTACTTCGCCGAAAAGGGCTTCGACGTTCCCACAAAGTAACACCCGGACAGTCCTGTACTGCCCACCGTACGGACTGCGGCGCGCCGCGGTCCGTTTCCATTCCACGGGAAAGGAGACTTTGCATTGAATCCCAAGACCAACCCCGCCGACACCGCCGCCATGATGGCGGATGTCGACGCCGTTATGAAAAAGTACGACCGGGAATCCAATGTCCGCCTCTGGGAGGGCACACCGAAACTTGTTATCCGTATCCTGATGGCGGCCTTCTCCGTCTACTGTATCTATACGACGCTGACGTTCCGGGGCCTGCGCGAAATCACCCTCACGGCCTTTCTGGCTATGATACTCATCATCGGCTACCTCAACTACCCCGCCCGCAAGAAGGACGTGCGCGTGAACTACATGCCGTGGTACGACATTCTCATCATGCTCGCGGGCTCGGCGTCGCTGTTCTACTACACCTTCCACGCCTCGCAAATCGTGCGGCAGTCGACGGCAATCACGAAACAGCCCCTCATGGTCGTAATGGCCGTGATAGCGATTCTCGCGCTTATGGAACTGTGCCGCCGCAGTGTGGGCGTGCCGATTCTGTGCGTTGTCGGCGCGCTACTGGTCTACACCTTCGCCACGACGCGCTTCCAGAAGGCCCTTTACGATATGTACTACGCCAAGACCGGAATCATGAATACGCCCGTTGACGTTTGCGCAAAGTATATTGTCGTGTTCATCATCTTCGGGGCGTTCCTCGAACGCACGGGAATTTCCAACTTCTTTATTCAGCTCGCCAACTCCTTCGCGGGGGCGTCGGCGGGAGGCCCCGCGAAAGTCGCCGTGATTTCGTCGGCGCTCTGCGGCATGGTCTCCGGCTCCTCCGTCGGCAACACCGTCACGACGGGTTCCGTCACCATCCCCATGATGAAACGCACGGGCTACAAAGGGGAGTTCGCCGGGGCCGTAGAGGCGGCGGCGTCCACGGGTGGGCAGATTATGCCGCCCATCATGGGCGCGGCGGCGTTCCTTATGGCGGAGTACATGGGCGTCAGCTACGCGAAAGTCGC
>CAMHDB010000227.1 GCA_946183715.1 uncultured Oscillibacter sp. | reverse complement strand
GGCGGAAACTGTGGACGTACAAGGGCGCGTAGTTCGGAACTCCGTTAGCATAGCGACGCATGATATACAGGCGTTCGCTGACGCGGCAAGAGACGCGCCACGCCGTTTCCCGGACGGGCGCGGGGTCTCCCGCGCAAAACGCGCCTGTGATAGGATAGCATTTTCGATACAGCGGGCGGCGTAGGTGGCGAGGCGTACCCCTTTCTCCGGCTTGAATGTGGAAATTGCCTTTATCAGGCCGATGGTGCCGATAGAAATCAAGTCCTCCTGTTCTCCGCTCTGGGTGTAGTATTTCTTGACGATGTGCGCCACGAGGCGGAGATTGCGTTCGATGAGCACATTCCGGGCCTCGGGGTCTCCCCGGGCGCGGCGTTCCAGCCATGCGCGCTCCTCGGACGCGGAGAGCGGTTTCGGGAAAGAACCGCCATTCGAAAGGCGGAGCGACAGCAACAGCGTGTTGGCGAACAATAACAGTGACAGCATGGAACATCCCTCCGCCCAACTCTATGGGCGCGCGGTTTGTCCCTATGCCACCCGGACACGTTCGGCTATCGTAACGGGCGCGGATATGGCGAAAAGTAAGCGTCGGCTCTAGGGACGGATTGGCAATAAAAATCCCCGGCTCAAAGTGGGTAGGAGATTGGGACAAGGGGAAAAGCAAGACGCCCAGCCGCGCAGTCCGTCAGACTTGCGCGGCTGAAGCGTTTATACGGCAGTCGTTTGGAGCGTTCCACGGAAGGAACGGCTCCATCCGGTCAGCACGGCGTCTGTCCGCGTTCGGAAACTCTTCCAGAAGAAAGAGCAGGTAGCGGTACGGCTCGAGCGCGTTGGCGTTCGCCGTTTCCATGACGCTGTAAATTATAACGCTGGCCTGCGCCGCGGGGCGTATTGGCGAACAGGAAATTCTTACGTCCCATGACAAACGGCTTGATACTCCGTTCGGCGCGGTTGTTGCTGATTTCGAGGCGTCCGTCCAGCAGATAATTCGTAAGCGGCGTCCACCGCTTCTCCAGATGTACTCACGAACGATAAAGCCCTTTGAAAATCCGAAGGCTTTTCCCGATGAGCTTTAAAACGGCGGCTTTATTCTTGTCGGAGAGGCTGGAAACGATAGCGTTGATTCTTTCCCGAAACGCAGGGACAGAATCATAATATAGTCGGACTACTTGAAAGCAGGCCGATAATGTTCGCTTATTTGCGGATTTCTGTTACTGTTCCGCGCAAGTTGAAGTAGGATTACCATACATGGAGCGCAATTCTCCTTAGCAAAAAACTCATAATCGTCCCCATGATTTTTGTCGAGCGCCATCGTTTAACATGGTTTCATCATCCCTTATAAAATAACGCATATCCATTTTAAAGAGCCTGTTTAGTATCCGCGCTACGCACAGTCTGAACGTCATATTCCCTGCCATACCATGAGGCATTCAATATTTTCACATCAAAACAGCCTTGTGCGGCGAAAAATCCACCACATAGCCACACATTTTGAGATACTAAACAGGCTCTGAGATTTGCCACCCTGCGGTTTGACGTTGCGGAACTGTCGTTCCGTGATTCTCATCATAGCCCGGGAGGGGCGTTTGTCATATCACAGGTCGCACGCAATCCGGGCAAAATATGACCGCCGTGCATAACGGATTTTGTGAAAATCGCGAAATGCGGCTTGACCCGTGAAATTTGTTGTGTATAATAGTAGGTACTACTTACGCAGGAGGGACTCCGCATGTTTGAATTTCTAATTAAGAAGCTGAAAGCCCACCCCCGGCGCATCGTCTTCACGGAGGGCACCGACCCCCGGATTCTGGAAGCTACGGCGCGCCTGCTCTCCGGAACCTTCCTGACGCCCGTACTCGTGGGCAATCCGGAGGAAATCTACGCCGCCGCCGAGGAGGCCGGATTCAACATCCGGGGCTGTGACATCCGCGACCCGCTCAACTATGACCATATGGAAGAAATGGTCAAGATGATGTTCGACCTCCGCAAGGGCAAAATGAGCGAGGAAGAGTGCCGCCAGCACTTGACCCACGCCAATTACTTCGGCACGATGTTAGTCAAGATGGGCTGCGCCGACGCGCTTCTCGGCGGCGCGACGTACTCCACAGCCGACACTGTCCGGCCCGCGCTCCAACTCGTCAAGACGAAACCCGGCAACCGTCTGGTGTCGTCTTGCTTCATTCTGGTGCGGAACGCCGTCTCCGGCGAACGCGACGTGCTCGCTATGGCCGACTGCGCCATCCAGATTAAGCCGTCGGAGGAAGACCTCGCGGATATCGCCATTCAGACCGCCCGCACCGCGAGAATTTTCGGAATCGACCCGCGCGTCGCCTTCCTGAGCTACTCTACGCTCGGCTCCGGCTCCGGCGAGGACGTGGACAAAATGCGCCACGCCTGCGAAATGGCCAAGGCCAAGGCCCCCGAAATCCCCATGGACGGCGAATTACAGTTCGACGCGGCGGTCTCCCCGCGCGTGGCCAAGACAAAGTGTCAGGGCTCCCCCGTCGCCGGACACGCCAACACGTTCATTTTCCCGGACATCAACGCCGGCAACATCGGCTACAAAATCGCCCAGCGTCTGGGCGGCTTCGACGCCTACGGCCCGATTCTGCAAGGCCTCAACGCCCCGATTAACGACCTTAGCCGCGGCTGTAACGGTCAGGAAGTGTACTCCATGGCCCTCATCACCGCCGGCCTTGCCGAGGATTGATTCCCTAATTTTGCGCCTCCCCCTCTCACACGGGGGAGGCGTTTTGTTTAGCGCGGGGAAATCCCGCACAGTAGAGGCCCCGTTCCGAGAGTACCAGCGACAGCGGAACGTCGTGAGGCTCCATGGGAACGGAATCTTGTAGCATGGCCTCCCGGCAGACTGCCACCGACACGCCGCGGCAGTCGCGGAGGAAGCGGTCATAGTAGCCGCCGCCGCGCCCGAGGCGATTCCCCGCACGGTCGC
>CAMHDB010000226.1 GCA_946183715.1 uncultured Oscillibacter sp. | reverse complement strand
TTTGATGAGTTCGATACAAAAATGAGAGACTTGCTTTTTTCTGCTCTTTCCAGAATCGAAGTCTCTCTCCGTTGCCAGTTCTCCTATTTCTACGCCGGATGTAAAGGCCCCTACGGTCATTTGAACCGCTCTAATCATACTTCCGACGAAAGTTATGACAGATTCCTTGATATCGTCTGGAATCGGGTTCAGGAAACCGCGTCTACACCGTTTGTAAAGCATTACCTGAAAGAATACAACGGACTGATGCCCCTTTGGGTGTTATCTGAACTTCTGACTTTTGGGCACTGGGTGGAATTTTATCAGGACTGGACGTTGGAGGACAAAAAATCACTCATTGACCAATTCTATGGGAAAGACACCAAATTTTATAGAAAAGGTTCCAAAAAGCCGCAAATGGCGAAAGGAATCAAGAAGAAAATCAGGGCTAGAAAACTGCTGGTTACAGGTTCCGACGCAAATATTACGCAGGAAGAACGCGGAAAAGCAGAAAATAATCCTCGGTTTCTTAGTTGGCTTCTAAGCTGTCGGAATCTTCGTAATATTTGTGCCCACTGTGGGCGATTGTCTTACAGGGCATTTCAATGGAATACAAATTTGCCGGACGAATACAGCCAACAACTCAATAACGAAAACCGGAAAAGTGGGGAAAAGCTCTGGGAGAAAATTCTGGCCGTACAGTTTTTATACCCCGACCCGCACGAGTGGACAAGCGTTATCGTGCCGCAAATCAAAGACCTTTTGAAAATCGCGTACAGTCAGGGAAACAGTTTGAATGATGACCTCCTGCTGTCCGCCTTGGGATTTCCGCCGGATTGGGAAGAACAACTCAAAAAGTGGGAAACTCTGTAAGAAAGCCCCGTGGAGACGCGACGTTTCCACGGGGTTCTTGTCAATTGCGAGGGCTTTTCCACGGGGTTGTTTTTAGTTGCGCGGACTTTTCCGGGGGTTGTTGTCAGTTGCGGAGGCTTTGCAGGGGCGCGGGGATTCGCCCGCCGCGACGGATAAACGCCGCGCTCGATTCCTTGTGTACGGGCATGACGGGCGCGGTGCCCAACAGCCCGCCGAATTCAATCGTATCGCCGACGGACTTCCCGGGCGCGGGGAGCAGCCGGACGGCGGTCGTTTTCTGATTCACCATCCCTACGGCGGCCTCGTCGGCGATTATCGCCGCGATAGTCTCGGGGGGCGTGTCGCCGGGTACGGCTATCATGTCCAGCCCCACCGAACAGACGCAAGTCATTGCTTCCAGCTTGTCGAGACAGAGTACCCCGGCGCGCGCGGCGGCAATCATGCCCTCGTCCTCGCTGACCGGGATGAACGCCCCGGACAGTCCGCCCACGCTCGACGACGCCATCACGCCGCCTTTCTTCACGGCGTCGTTGAGGAGCGCAAGCGCGGCGGTCGTGCCGTGCGTGCCGCAGACTTCCAGCCCCATTTCCTCCAGAATCCGGGCCACGCTGTCGCCGACGGCGGGCGTGGGCGCGAGGCTGAGGTCTACGATACCGAACGGCGTGTCGAGGCGGCGGCTTGCCTCCTGCGCGACGAGCTGTCCGACGCGCGTAATCCGGAAGGCGGTCTTCTTGACGGTCTCGGCGAGCACGTCGAACGGCGCGCCCCGCACGGCCTCTATCGCGTGCCGCACGACCCCCGGACCCGATACGCCTACGTTGATAACCTTCTCGGCCTCCCCGGTGCCGTGGAACGCCCCCGCCATAAACGGGTTGTCCTCGACGGCGTTGCAGAAGACGACCAGTTTCGCACAGCCGAAGCCGTCGCGGTCGGCGGTGGCGCGGGCGGTCTCCGTGATAACGTTCCCCATGAGCGACACGGCGTCCATGTTGATACCGGAGCGCGTGGAGCCGATGTTCACCGACGCGCAGACGCGTTCGGTCGTCGACAGCGCCTCGGGGATGGAGCGTATCAGGCACTCGTCGGCGCGGGTCATGCCCTTGTGTACGAGCGCGGAGAAGCCCCCGATGAAGTTGACGCCCGTCGCGAACGCGGCGCGGTCGAGGGCGGCGGCGTAGGGGGCGTAGTTGTCGGAATCGCCGGGGGCGGCGACGAGCGCGACGGGCGTCACGGAGATTCGCTTGTTGACGATGGGAATGCCGAACTCTCGTTCGATTTCCTCCCCGGTGGCGACGAGCCTTTCGGCGTGGCGCGTGATTTTGTCGTAGAGCTTCCAGCAGGCGCGCGACGCCGACGGGTCGGCGCAGTCCAGCAGGGAAATGCCCATGGTTATCGTGCGGATATCGAGATGTTGCTGTGCAATCATTTCGATGGTAGAGAGAATTTCCTTCTGGTTCAACATGGGAATCCCTCCTCAAACGCGGTGCATGGCGTCGAAGAGTTCCTCGCGCTGGATTCGGATGGACATCCCGATGGACGCGCCGAGGCTTTCCAGCGCGCCCCGGAGTTCGCCGATGGACAGCCGCGACGCGCTCAAGTCCACGGCCATGACCATCGTGAAGGAAGTCTGTAGAATCGTCTGGGAAATGTCCAGAATGTTGACGTTGTTTTCGGCGAGCATGGTACAGATAGCGGCGATAATGCCGACTTTGTCCTGTCCGAGTACGGTAATGATAGCGTGCATAGAGAACTCCTTACGTATCCGGTTTTCCGCGGAATTTCGCCTCCCCCGCGTTGCGGGGGAGTGCCGCGTAGTGACGGAGGGGGCTTTTTGTCGCTTATGCCGTTCAAGTCGCGGAGGCCTCGACGGCGGGGAATACGGGTTTCCGCTCCGCGTCGAGCAGGAACAGGCGCACGGCGGCGGGGTTGTCGCAGGGGATTTGTACCGTTTGACGGGTTTCGGAGAGTTCCAGCGCCGCCACGGCACACGGACGCCCTGACCTGTCGCGAACCGCGCAGAAGGCGGTTTGCACGCCGCCCGTCCGGAAGCGGTAGGATACCGACACGCCCCCCGGGTAGGGTACCGCGTTCAGGAATACGTTCTGCTCCGCCA
>CAMHDB010000225.1 GCA_946183715.1 uncultured Oscillibacter sp. | reverse complement strand
GCGTTGAGAAGGCGTCGCGGGCCATGAAGGGCGATAAGAAGTACGCGCACGAAGTCGAACTGTTTACGGCGCTTGCCAAACACCTCGACGCCGGACACGCCGCGCGCACATTCGACTGTGGCCCCGACGACGCCGCACTGCTCCGTACTTCCGACCTGCTCACGCTCAAGCCCGTCATTTACGCCGCCAATACCGACGAGTACGGCTTCACGCACTTGGACGAGAACGCGTACTATCAGGCAGTCGCGGGAATCGCGAAGGCGGAGGGAAATCAGGTACTGCCGATTTGCGCGAAATTAGAGGAGGATATCGCCGGACTGGAAGAGGAGGAACGCGCGCTCTTTCTGGACGAACTCGGCCTGACGGAATCGGGCCTCGACCGTCTCGTACAGTGCGCCTACGACCTGCTCGGCCTGATATCCTTCCTGACCTACGGGAAGGACGAGTGCCGCGCGTGGACAATCCGGAAGGGCACGAAGGCCCCCGATGCCGCCGGGAAAATCCACTCGGACATACAGCGCGGCTTTATCCGCGCGGAAGTGCTGGCGTGGGCGGATATGGAACGTTGCGGGAGCGTGGCGGCGGCGAAGGAAAAGGGCCTCTACCGCGCGGAGGGCAAGGACTATATCGTACAGGACGGCGACATGATTTACTTCCGCTTCAACGTATAATGCAAGCCTCCCTTGTACCGACAGGGGAGGCTTTTACCGTAATGTCCCGGCTACATATCGGAGAGGGCGTCGGCGTTCTTGAGGAAGTATTCGACGCCGGAATAGAGCGTCGTCAGGGCAATCACCCACACGCAAAGCGTATTGAGTACGGCGGGAACCGGCAGGAACATCAGGACAATACAGACCATCGTCGCGGCGGTCTTGACTTTCCCCGACCACCCCGCGGCGATGACGCGTCCCTGTTCGGCGGCGACCATGCGCAGGCCGCTGACCGCGAACTCCCGGCAAATCACGATTAAAACCGCCCACGCGGGCATTTTGCCGCATTGCACGAACCACAGCATAGCCGCCGTCACGAGCATTTTGTCGGCGAGCGGGTCGGCGAATTTGCCGAAGTCCGTGACGAGATTGTACTTCCGCGCGATTCTGCCGTCCAACAAGTCCGTGAGGCTTGCGAGGACGAATACAAACAGCGCGACGTACTGCGCGCCGGGGAAATTCCAGTAGAGCACGGCCATGAACACCGGGATTAGCAGTATCCGCAAGAGCGTGAGTTTATTGGGCAGATTCATGACAAGTTCCTCTCTTCCTCTCCGACGAGTTCCCCGTCCATGGTGTCCGTGAGGCGGACGCGGACGAATGTACCGGGCGGGATGTCGCGTCCGGACGTAAACCAGATTCGCCCGTCGATGTCGGGAGATTCGGCGTAGCTCCGCCCGTAAAAGCGCTGGGCCTGTCGGTCGAACCCCTCGCACAGGACTTCCCGGACAGTCCCCAGCGCCGCCTCGTTGTACTCGTCGATGATGTCCGACTGTACGTCCACGGCGAGTTCGGCGCGGCGCTTTGCGGTTTCGGTATCCGGGCGCGGCATGGACGCCGCCGCCGTGCCGTCCTCCGGCGAGTACGGGAATACCCCCGCGCGTTCTATCCTCTGTTCCCGCAGAAATTCGCACAGCTCTTCAAACTCCGCGTCGCCTTCCCCGGGAAGCCCCGTGATGATACTGGTACGCAGTACGAGACCCGGAATCCGCGCGCGCAACTCGCGGAGAATCGCCGTGAGACTTGCTTTCGTGTCGCGGCGGCGCATGGACTTCAAAATATGGTCGTTGCAGTGCTGTACCGGGATGTCCAGATAGGGCACGATTTTCGATTCCCCGGCGATAACGTCAATCAGTTCGTCGGTGATGTCGCTCGGATAAAGATAGTGCAGGCGAATCCAGTGGAAGTCGAGTTTGCACAGCTCCCGTAGAAGCTCGGCAAGCTGTCGACGCCCCGTCAGGTCGATTCCGTAGCGCGTGATGTCCTGCGCAATCACGATGAGTTCCTGTACTCCGGCGTCGGCGAGTTCGGCGGCCTCGTCCAGCAGTTCCGGCATGGGCCGGCTGCGGTAGCGGCCCCGGATGGACGGTATCACGCAGTAGGCACAGCGGTTGTCGCACCCCTCCGCGATTCTCAGCCACGCGTACCAAGGGGGCGTCGAGAGAATCCGCGCCCCGCCCTGATTGACCGTGTGGATGTCGCCCATGTAACAGGGCCGCGCGCCCTTCGCCATGACTTCCGCTATCGCCCCGGCGATACGGTCGTAACTCCCCGTGCCCAGAATGCCGTCGACCTCGGGCAGTTCGCGCAGTACGTCCTCCTGATAACGCTGTGCCATGCACCCCGTGACGAGAATCTTTCCGACAAGTCCGGCGCGCTTCAGCTCGGCGGTTTCGAGAATGTGTTCGATAGCCTCCTCGCAGGCCGACGCCAGAAACCCGCACGTATTCACGACGACCACGTCGGCCCCTTCGGGCTCTATTTGTATCGTATGCCCGGCGGCGGAGACCAGCGCCATCATCTGCTCGCAGTTGACTTGATTCTTCGCACAGCCCAGAGCGATAAACGAAATTTTATACGGCATTAGTCCTCCAAATCCTCCCCGACGCGCGCCCACGCGGCGCGGATATCGTCCCACGGGAAGCCGTGGCGCAACAGCGACGCCGTAAGTTTACGCTTGGTGTCGCGGTCGGGCGCGGCCCCCGACAGCTTTCGCGACAAGTACGCGTCAATCCGCGCGGCGGCGTCCGGCAAATCCGCCGTCGCCGCGTCCCAGAGTTCCTTCGGCACGCCCTTCTCGTACAGCTTCGCGCGGATTTTCGCGGGGCCGTAGCCCTTCGCCGCACACCCCCGCGCAAGCGTCGCGGCGTACTCCGTATCGTTCAAGGCGCCGATTTCCGTCAGCCAGTCGGCGGCGCTCTCCGCTTCTTCGGGCGACGCGCCCTTGTCCAGCAACTTCCGAATCAGCCCCGCCCGCGACAACGGACGCTTCGCGATAATCTCCGCCGCCTTCGCGCGGACGTTCGACACT
>CAMHDB010000224.1 GCA_946183715.1 uncultured Oscillibacter sp. | reverse complement strand
ACCGCCTTGTTCATCATGCACATCTGGTAGAACTCGGTCAGCACGGCTTCGCTGACATCCATCGACAGGAAGCCGATTCGCGCGACTTCGAGCGTGACCTGTTCCACGTCTTCGGGGTCCATGTGCTGGTAAATCAGGGAGGCCTTGTCGGCGCCGAGCGCGATAATGACGGCGGCGGCCTTCTGCATGCCCGTCATATTCCGGATGAGGTCAGCCGGGGAAGGGGCCTCCATGGTGTAGGGGGTGTAGATTTCCTCTCCGCCCTCCTGCTGGGGCTGTTGCTCCTCCTGCTGTACTTCCTCCGCTTCGGCCTCCTTGGCCTTGCCCTTTTTGCGGTTAAGTCGAGGCATTGCTGTCGTCGCCTCCTCCCCTTATCCAGTTCTTCAACATCTGCGCGGCAATGGAGGGGTTCTCCTCCACAAAGAGGCGGACTTTCTTCCTGAGTTCCATATCTTCCTCGGAGTGGATGTCCATGATATTCGCGCCTTCCGTCTCCTCCTCGCCTTCGCCCTCGGCGGCCTCCTCGGCCTGCGCCTCGGCGATAGCCTCCTCCTGCGCCTGCTGGATGGCGCGTTCCTGCGCCTGCTGTACGGCATCCTGCAACGTGGGCATGACGACCACGCCGTTTTCGTCGACGGTGGGCTCGGGCATGGTGACGGTAATCGCGCCGGGAGTGCCTTCGGGTACTTCCTCGATGGTGCCGTCGTCGTGTACGATGACGCTGACGGCTTTCTTCTCCCGGAGTTTCTGTTCGACGCGCGCCTCTTCGGCTCTGCGCTCCTCCTCGCGCCTCTCGCGGCGCTTGCGGATACTGCGGCGGATGAGCAGGATGATGATAACGAGGATGATGAACAGAATCAGGCCGGCGACGGCGGCGTAGATAATCCAGCCGGGCAGTTCGAGACCGGGCAGGAGTTCGATGACGTTGGGCTCTTCGGGCGTCGGCGGCGTGACGTAGAAGGGGTGAACCATGATTGCGATACGGTCGGCCTCGGTGGTGACGTTGATTCCGGCGGCGCGCGCCACGACTTGCGTCAGGGTTTCGAGATTCGGCGGGGTGTCGCCCAGAATCGAACTGTTGATGGCCACGGAGACCATGACATCCTCCACGACGCCTATCGGGTACTCGGTCTGGCGGTGGTGCTGGGTGACGTTGTAGTCGATTTCGCCGGAGGCGTTGATTTCGCGCTCGGTTCCGGTGAGGTCGCTTTCGCGGATGACGTACTCGTTGAGGTCGGCGTTGGTGGTGGTGCCGACGGTGCCCCCGGCCCCGGCGCCGTCGTCGCGGACGATGCTGTCGCCCCACAGGCGGCGGCCTATGATTCCGCGGCCCTCGGAGCCGCCGTTCTGGGCCCACGCCGGTTCCTCGTAGATGATGGAATCCTCGTAGGTGCGGCTGACGTTGACCGTACTGCTGACGCTGACGCTGCAGTTGCCCTCCCCGAACAGGTCGTTGAGGACGCGGAGGACGTTATTCCGCAAGTAGGCGTTGACCTGCGATTCCAGCGCGAGTTTGAGCTGTGCGCTGTCGGAGGAGTTGAGGGAATCGGTCTCCCCGGTGTAGGTATTCCCGGCGGTGTCCATAATCTGCACGTCGTCGATGGCGAGGCCCTGCACGGCACCCCGGATGAGGGCGCGGATTGCGTTGGCCTGCTGGTCGGTGAGGGTCTTGTTGCCGCTCATGTCGACGGTGACGGAGGCCGACGCGTTGACGATGTCGTCGGTACTGAGGATGTAGCGGCGGTCTTCGCCGGGGGTAATGAACACTTGCGCGCTCCGGACGCCGGGGATGTAAGTAATACAGGCGGCGAGGCGGTCTTGCAAGTCTGCCTGCCAGAGTATTTGACGGTCGGCGTCGGAGGAAAGGGAGCCGATGTTGGAGAGGTACATTTGGTAGCCAAAGCCGGAAGTCGGGTAGCCTTCCAACAGGATATTCATTTTCAGCCGGGCCTCCTGCCCCTCCGGGACAAGTATCCGGTTGTTGTTTTCGATTCTATAGTCCGTGATGTTGTTGGCGGACAGGTAGTTTACGACTTGCGTCAGGTCTTCCGACGACAGGTCGGTAAAGAGGACGGCGTAGCGGTGGTTCATACTGCGCACAATCAGAACCGCGACGACCACCAGCGTCACCGCCAGAATGAACAGGATAAAATTCTTGGTACGGCGGCTCAGGCCTACCCAGAAGGCACGGATTCGGTTCCATGTTTCTCTAATTCTCTCAGCCAAACGCACAGTCACCCCCTCTCAAAGTCTTTCGCGTGGTCAGATACTGATTCGCATGAGTTCGTTGTAGGCGTCGAGGGCCCGGTTCCGGAGCTGTACGAGGAGCTGTACGGAAAGCTGGGCCTTGGTGGAGGCGATAGTCAGCAGGGCGGGGTTGTCGAGCTGTCCGGTGGCCATAAGGTACTCCATCTGTGTCTTTGCGGCGTCGGTCTCCTTGACGGCGTCGACGGCTGCGCCGAAAATGTCCGTGACGGGTTCGAGGATGTCGGCGGCGGGGCCCGCGGACTTCTCCAAGGCGGCCTGAAAGATTTCCTCGAAGGACTGCACGGAGCGGTCAGCCGTCCACGGATTGGCGCGGCGGTCTGCGGCCCAAGTGTCGATGGGCGCGGAAACGGCGGACTGCGTTTGCTGCGCGGTCCGGACTTGTCCGACAGTCGGCTTTTGGCCCGTCGGGTTGGTAGTGTTGTCCGTGTCGGACGGGTACAGGGGGCGGAGGGGCATATTGTCCCAGATGGTTTTGAGCGGGGACTGATTCCACAGCGGTTTGATAACTTGCATAGAGCCTCCCGGGGATGAAACGGAAAACGGACGGGAATTTCCTCAAAGAATCTGCGTGCCGCGCCGGGGCCGTATTTGCGTTACTGTCCCATTTCCAGTCCTCTGGCCACGACCTGCTTGAAGGTGTTGAAGAGGGTCACGTCGGCGTTGTAGGCCTGACTGGCCGCCATTGCGTCGGTGATTTCCTTGACCAGCGTGACGTTGGGCATTTGCACGTATCCGGCCTCGTTGGCGTCGGGGTGGGTGG
>CAMHDB010000223.1 GCA_946183715.1 uncultured Oscillibacter sp. | reverse complement strand
CGGCACCAACAACGAGATGGGCTTCGACTACCTCCGCGACAATATGTGTATCTACGAGACGGAGCTTGTACAGCGCGGGCACGCCTTCGCAATCGTCGACGAGGTCGACTCAATCCTCATCGACGAGGCCCGTACCCCGCTGATTATCTCCGGACAGGGCGAAAATTCCACGCAGTTGTACGATATGGCGGAAATGTTCGTCGCCGGACTTCGCAAGCGCGTTGTCGTACAGGTCGACAATAAGGAGGAAGAGGAAGAGCTGGGAATCGACGCCGATTACGTCGTCGACGAGAAGGCCAAGACGGCGACGCTTACCGCCGACGGTATCGCGAAAGCGGAGGCCTTCTTCCATCTGGAAAACCTCGCCGACCCGTCGAACGCCACGATTTCCCACCATATCAACCAAGCCCTCCGCGCACACGGCACCATGAAACGCGACGTGGATTACGTCGTCAAGGACGGCGAAATCATCATCGTCGACGAGTTCACTGGGCGGCTGATGTTCGGGCGGCGCTACTCCAACGGGCTCCACCAAGCGATTGAGGCCAAGGAACACGTCAAAGTACAGAAGGAAAACAAGACCCTCGCCACGATTACTTTCCAGAACTACTTCCGCCTCTACAAGAAGCTCTCCGGCATGACCGGTACCGCCATGACCGAGCAGGAGGAGTTCGGCACCATCTACAACCTCGACATTATCGAAATCCCGACGAACCGCCCCAACAAGCGGACTGACCATCACGATGTCGTATACAAGACCGAGGCCGGGAAGTTCCGCGCGGTCATCAACCAGATTCGGGAGTGTCACGAGAAGGGACAGCCCGTGCTTGTGGGCACGGTGTCCATTGAGAAGAACGAGCTGCTGTCGAAACTGCTTGCCAAAGAGGGAATCAAGCATAACCTTCTGAACGCGAAGAACCACGAAAAAGAGGCGGAAATCGTGGCGCAGGCGGGCAAATACGGCGCCGTGACGGTCTCGACGAACATGGCCGGACGCGGTACCGACATCATGTTGGGCGGCAACGCGGAATATCTGGCGCGCGCCGACTTGGTACGCGCCGGGTACGAGGAGGAAATCATCGTCGACGCCACCGGGTACGCCGAGACCCAAAACGAAAAGATTCTCGAAGCGCGGAAACTGTTCGCGGAGCGCATGGCCTACCATAAGAGTATCATCGCCGAGGAGGCCGACAAAGTACGCGCGGCGGGCGGACTGTTCATCGTGGGCACGGAGCGCCACGAATCGCGGCGTATCGACAACCAGTTGCGCGGGCGCGCCGGGCGTCAGGGCGACCCCGGCGAGACACGCTTCTACATTTCGCTCGAAGACGACTTAATGCGCCTGTTCGGCGGCGACCGTATCACGGCCCTGATGGACAGACTTGACCTCGACGAAGATACGCCTATCGAAAACCGCATGCTCACGAAGGCAATCGAGAACGCACAGACGACCGTCGAATCGCGGAACTTCCAGTCCCGGAAGTCCGTCCTCGAATACGACGATGTCATGAACAAACAGCGCGAGATTATCTACGACCAGCGCCGGCAGGTACTCGACGGGCGCGACCTCAAGGAAACTATCCTCAACATGATGCGCACGTCCATAGAGAATCATTTGTCGCTTGCGTTCGGGGCCAAGCCCGTACTCGACGCCGACGATATCCGCGAGGCCCTCAAAGGGCTGGAGGGGATGTACTTCCTTCCGGGCGCGGTGAAGGCGTCGGAGAACATGGACGAAGCGACGCTGACTGACGCCTGTGTGTCGGCGGCTCTGGAGACCTATGAGCGCAAAGAGCGCGAAATCACGCCGCCGGTTATGCGCGAAATCGAGCGCGTTATCATGCTCCGCGTCGTCGACGAATACTGGATGGACCACATCGACGCCATGGACGACCTGAAACAGGGTATCCGTTTGCAGGCCTACGGCAACAACGACCCCGTGGACGCCTACAAGCGCGAATCCTTGCAGATGTTCGAGGAGATGATATCGGCGATTCAGGACGAAACCGTCCGGCGGCTCTACGCCGTACAAGTACGCAAAAACGAGGAAGTGCGCCGGGAACGCGTGGCGAAGGCGACTTCCGAGAATGTCGGCGGCGACGGCTCCGCGCCGAAGAAACAGCCGAAGAAGGTGGTTAAAATCGGGAGGAACGACCCGTGCCCGTGCGGGAGCGGCTTGAAGTGGAAGAAGTGCACGTGCGCCCAGTACCACCAGAACCTGAAGGCGTAAGCGCCCCGGAAAATCGCGTTGTCCGCCCGGACGGAACGCCCCGCCCGGACGGGCTCCTGAAATGACCGACAGCATTTCCCCTCTCTTATCTCGTGCCGGAAAGGATGAAACGCCGTGTCTTTTGTCACCCATATTTCCTCGCGCCGCGCCGAAAAGCTGATTTGGTACGCGTCCACCCTGTTTTCGGGCGTTCCGCACGGGTTCTCGACGCGCTTGGGGGGCGCGTCGGAGAAGCCGTGGAACAGCCTGAACTTAGGCCCCAATCGCGGCGACGAGCGCGCCCATGTCGAGGAGAATTACCGCCGCTTCTGCGGGGCTATCGGCGCGGACGTTGAGCGCGTCGTACTGGCGAAGCAGGTTCATGAAACGACCGTTCGAACCGTCACCGCCGCCGACGCCGGGAAGGGGCTGTGGCGCCCCCGCGACTACGCCGCCGACGCCCTCATTACCATCGAGCCCGGACTGCCGCTGACCGTCTTTTCCGCCGACTGCGGCATTATCCTGTTGCGGGAGCCGGAGAGCGGCGCCGTGGGCGCGGTTCACGCGGGCTGGCGCGGCTGCGCGGGCGGGATTGTCGAAAAGGCGGTGGCGGAATTATGCAAGCTGTCGGGGGCGGAGCCGGGGCAAATCCGCGCCGCCGTGGGGCCGTGTATCGGGCCGGTCTGCTTCACGACGGATTCCGACGTGCCCGACGCCATGCGCGGGGCGCTTGGGCGGGTTGCGGAAGCGCATTTTGAGTACGATTATGGCCGCAACAAATGGCGCGTGGACTTGCCGCCGATGGAGGTGTGCCGCGAGGGACGCGTCCT
>CAMHDB010000222.1 GCA_946183715.1 uncultured Oscillibacter sp. | reverse complement strand
TTTGAATCCGAACTCGAAAAACAGCGTTTCAAGGCCCAGAAGGAGGGCTACGACGCCGGATACGCCGCCGGTATGACGGAAGCAATGGCCGAGGCGAAAGTAGAGCGTAACAAACTGGCCGCCGAACAAATCCGCGCCGTGACGGATTTTCTGGAATCCGCCGCGCGCGCGCGTGACCGTCTTTTCGACGAGAACCGCGAGGAGATGAAAAACCTTGCAATGGCAATCGCCGAGAAGGTGATACAAGTCAGCCTCAAAAACAGCAGTGACATACTGCTCCGCATGGTCGACGCCGCCACGGATACCCATAAACGCTGTGAATGGGCCCATATCTACGTCGCGGACTGCGACGTAAAGGGAAAAGCCTTCACTACGCCGGAACTCACCAAAGCGCTGAGCCACATTTCCGACCGCGTGCGCGTGATTCCCATGGCCGACGACGAATCGGGTACCTGTATCGTCGAACTCCCCGACGCGATTCTAGACGCGAGCGTGTCGACACAGCTTTCCAATATTCGCGAGGTTCTCGACAGCGTCGGCACCGACGACGACTCCCCGACCGTCTTCTATACGGGCAAGCCCCCGCGCTAGCGGCCCGGGAAAGCCGGGTTCGCGTCGTATTCCACACCAGCGGCCCCGGAAAAAGACGCTTTTCGACGTATTCTGTTAGGAAGAGGGTGAGAGCGTGTTCCAGAACGCAATACGGCAAATCCGGCAGGCGGAGACCATCCGCCATACGGGCAAAATCGAGAATATCGTCGGGATGTCGATTGAGGCGTCCGGGAGCAAGGCCGCCGTCGGCGACATTTGCCGTATCTACAGCGACGAGTCGAGCGGGCAAATCTCCGCCGAAGTCGTCGGATTCAAGAACGACCGCTTACTGCTCATGCCCTACGCCGAAATGAGCGGCATTTCCGCCGGGAATTTCGTCCGCAACACCGGGCACCAGTTACAGCTCAAAGTAGGCCCCTATCTGAAGGGCCGCATTATCAACGCCCTCGGACAGCCCATCGACGACAAAGGCCCCCTCGAAGAGGGCACGCCGTACAATATCGGCGGCGGCTACATCAACCCCCTGTCCCGCCCGCCCATACGGGAGAAAATGGAGTTCGGGGTAAAGGCCATCGACGGCCTCCTGACCATCGGCAAGGGACAGCGTATGGGCATTTTCGCGGGTTCCGGCGTGGGCAAGAGTACGCTTCTGGGCATGATTGCCAAAACCGTCAAGGCCGACATCAACGTAATCGCCCTCGTCGGGGAGCGCGGACGCGAAGTGCTGGAGTTCGTGCAAAAGGACTTGGGCGAGGCCGGAATGGCCCGTTCCGTGCTCGTCGTGGCGACTTCCGACCAGCCCGCCATGCTACGCATGAAATGCCCGACCGTCGCGACGGGAATCGCGGAGTTCTTCCGCGACCAAGGCTACGACGTGCTCCTCATGATGGATTCCCTGACCCGTTTCGCAATGGCACAGCGCGAAATAGGACTTGCTATCGGAGAGCCGCCCGTCGCGCGCGGCTATACGCCCTCCATCTACGCCGAACTCCCGAAACTTTTGGAGCGGAGCGGCAACTTCCAGACGGGTTCCATCACGGGCATTTATACGGTTCTCGTCGAGGGCGACGACACCAACGAGCCAATCGCCGACACCGTGCGCGGCATTCTCGACGGGCATATTGTCCTCTCCCGCGCCCTTGCCGCCGCCAACCACTACCCGGCAATCAACATCGGCGCGAGTATCTCCCGCCTGATGGTTGAGCTTGTCTCCCCGGAACATCGACAGCTTGCCTCCCGCCTAAGGGATATTCTGAGCGTCTACGAGAAGAACGAAGACCTTGTTTCAATCGGGGCCTACAAGGCCGGGAGTAACCCCAAACTCGACCAAGCCTTGAAGCAGATTGACGCAATCAACGCCTTTCTTATGCAGGGCATAAACGAGTCGTTCAGCTACGACGACTGTCTCAAGCAGATGGCGGCGATTTTCGCCGCGCAATGAAAGTGAGGTGCGGTTCGTTTGAAACGTTTCCAGTTTCAATTAGAGCCTGTCCTGAATTTTAAGCAGCAGGGCCTTGACGCCCTGATGGTGGAACTGTCCGCGATACAGGCCAGCGTCGCGGCGCAGGAGAACAAGCGGAGCGCGGCCTATCAGACGTTGGCCGACTACGACGCCGAGAGCGTGCGCAAAAAGGCCGAGGGAATGTCGGTTCTTGAGGCGTTGGAGCGGCAGTCGTGCCAGCAGGTACTCGCGCGGCGGGCGCGCAACGAGGACGACGAATTAGCCCGGTTGCGCGGGGAGGCCGAGAAGAAACGCGCCGAAATCGTCGAGGCGCGCAAGGAGACGCATTCGCTGGAACGCTTGCGGGAAGTGCGGCAGACGGAGTTCAACGCGGCGCTCGCCAAGGCCGAGGAAAAGGAACTCGACGATTTAACCGCCGCGCGCCGTTCCGCCGCCGCGACCGCCGCCGGATAGCGCGACATTAAAGGAGGTGAGGCCAACGGAAACGCGAACCATCCCCGCACAGTATCACAGGAGGTGACTAAAATTCGTGGAAATGAGAAACACAGCGGTCATGGACCAGCTTCTGACGGCTGCTCCGTCCGGGCGCGCCAATTCCCGGAGTAACTCCAAGGCGTCCGACAGCTCCGATTTCGGAAGCATGGTTCGGCAGAAACAGCAGGACACCCCCGGAACTGACGCCAAGGCTACGGGCGCGCAGACTTCCGCCGCCAAGCCCAAGAGCGACAACGCCGCGCCCCAGCAGGAATCCGACGTGCCCGACGAACAGTACGCAATCGCGGCGGCCATGATGATGCAGTCGTGGCTACAGATGATTCCCTTCAACACGACCCCCGAGGAAAATACGCTGGACGTGGAGATTACCCCCGAGTTCCTCCCCGACATGCACATCGAAGTACAGACCGACGCCCCGCTCGAACAGCTCCAAGTCCGCCCGGAAGAGGTGCTCGTACAGACCCGGCACGAGACGTTCCGCGACGTAGTCCAGCAGGTGCGCACGGAGATTCAGGACTTTTCCGACCGCCCGGTTATCGAA
>CAMHDB010000221.1 GCA_946183715.1 uncultured Oscillibacter sp. | reverse complement strand
CTTCCTTGACGGCCTTCTCCGCGACAGGCTTCGGGGCTTCCTTCGCGACGGGCTCCGTATCTTCCTTGACAGCCTTCGCGACTTCCTTGACTGTCTTTTCCTCGACAGGCTTCGCGGGCTTCTCTACGACTGCTTTCTCAGGGGGCGCCTTTTTCGCGGAAACGGGCTTCGCGGTTTCCTCCGGTGTTGTGACGGTTTTCTGTTCTGGTGTCATAACTCTGTTCCTCCCTTGGGCTTTTGCTTTTTATATTTCCTTTGGGCCAATTCCAAAATATCCCCGTCCGTCCGTCCCGACCGCTTGTCCGCCTCCTCCCGGATAACGCGTATGTAGTCCGAGAGCGCCTTGGACGCGTTTTCCGGCGACTCCGGCCCCTGACAGACGGCTGTAATATGGCTGATTTCCTCCTGTGTCAGCGCCTCCGAAAGCTGGTGGAACGACACCGGAAGGCCATTCTGACGGATACCCCAGAGCGTAAAGAACGCCTTGCGTAATACGGGAGACGAAAAATCCTCCGGCGACAGCGGCAACGGCTCCGGGAAGCGGCTCTCGTCCATGAGCAACAGCCGTATAAGCCCCTCCTCGGCCCGCGCCGAACGCACGTTGTCGTAGCGGAACGCGCGCTCCGTGGGCTGTACGAACTGCGTCGCGGGGTTCAATTCGCGGCGGAGTTCGCGCTTGCGCTGACCGCTGTAGGCGTTTTTCGCGGCGCGCTGTACGAGTTCGCGCATGGCCTCCGGCGCGACGCCCGCCGCCTCCGCCGCGCGGTGCGTGTAGATATCGCGCTCTACGGAGTTGTCCAGCGTGATAATAAAGGCGCTCGCTTCCTGACTGTACTGTAAGCGTCCCTCGTCGGTCGTGAGGTCGTACTTCCCGGCGATTTGCGACATCCGGTAGTCGGCGGCGCGTTCGCTCCCGCTCAAAAGTCTCTCGAACGCGTCCACGCCCTGAAATTTAATATAGTCGTCGGGGTCCTGCTTGACGAGTTCCCCCGATTCGGTACGCCGCCGGGGGAGTTGCAGAATCCGGACAGTAAACCCGGCGTCGCGTAGAAGTTCCAGCGCGCGGGTCGTGGCGATTTCCCCGGCGTTGTCGTTGTCGTAGCAGAAGACGAGTTCCTTTTTCCGGAAGCGGTCGACGAGGCGCGCCTGTTCTTCGGTGAGGGCCGTCCCCATAGACGCGACCGCGTTGTCGATTCCGGCCTGATGGAGCGTCACCACGTCCAGATTGCCCTCGCACATCAGGAAGTTGGGGCGCTTCGTATTCTTGGCAAGGTTCATCCCGTACAGGATTTTCCGCTTGGAGTACACCGGGGTGTCGGGGGAGTTCATATACTTCGGCTCGGACTTGTCCAGTACGCGGCTCCCGAACGCGACCACGTCGCCGCGAATGTCGATGACCGGCAACATCAGACGGTTGCGGAATTTGTCGTAGAGGCCGCCGCGCTGATTCCTGACCACCAGCCCGGCGTCGAGAAGTTCCTGTTTGGAGTAGCCCCTGCGGGTCATGGCGTTGAGCAGTACGTCCCAGCGGTCGAGGGAGGCCCCCATGCCGAACCGGACTGCCGTTTTCCACAGAATCCGCCGACGTTGCAGATAGTCCCGGACGGCCTGCCCTTCGGGGGCTTTGAGTAACTGGTGATAGAACCGGGCGGCGTCGCGGTTGAGCGACAACAGCCGCGCCCGCTGGCGGCTCTCGTCGTAGCTTTGATTGCTTTCCGGCACTTCCAGTCCGGCGCGCTTGGCCAGAAACCGCACGGCGTCGGGGTAGGGAAGGTTCTCGATTTCACGAATAAAATTGATAACGTCCCCGCCCTTTTTACATCCAAAACAGTAAAAGATTTGTTTGTCCGGGGAGACACTGAACGACGGGGTTTTCTCGTTGTGGAACGGACAGCAGGCCCAGTAATCCTTGCCCTTCTTTTGCAGGGTCACGTAGCCGCCGACGATATCCACGATGTCAGAACGGGCTATGAGGTTGTCCATGAAGGCCGCCGGAAAGGGCATAGTCGAACCTCCTTTCGGTCAGTTTAGCCGGAATCGGCTCCCGTCATACGACGTACTGAAATCTTATACCCCGAAATTTTTCGATTTCCTCTTTTTTCGCGAAAAAAACTTCCCGGGGAATGCCGTAAGGAGGATTGTATGCGAACCGTGGTATTCGCCGCGCGGCTGACGCGGGAACTGTCCGACAGCGAACGAAAGTTACTCTTTTCCTGTCTGCCGCCGGAACGTCAGACGCGCTTCCTGCGCGGGAAGTCCCGCGACGAAATTCTGTGCGCCTACGGCCTGCTGTGCGCGGCACTGTACACGGTACTGGACTGGCGGGAACTGCCTCCGGTGGCGCTGTCGGACAGGGGCAAGCCGTACTTCCCCGACTTCCCGGGAGTACATTTCAGCCTGAGCCACGCGGACGGCGCGGTCATGGCGGGGGTATCCCCAGCCCCGATTGGCGTCGATATTGAGCGCGGGCGGCGCGTCCGGGCGCGCCTGACGGAGCGCGTCGCGGGTACTGACAGCCCCGACGCATTTTTCCGCTACTGGGTGGCGCTGGAGGCCGTCGGCAAACGAGACGGCGCGGGGGTCATCGGAGGCCTGCACGGCGGGGGCGCGCCGCTGTCGGACGCGGGCTACTCCGCGCCGGACGTGTGGCCCGGCTACTACGCCGGGGTCGCCTGTTCGCCCGGACATGCGCCCCGGGAAATCCGCCTCTACGCCGTCTGACGGACACGCCCCCGGGAAATCCGCCTCTACGCCGTCTGATATGCCGTCCGACAAAAACGGAACCGCGGCGGGTGCCGCGATTCCGTCGGAGTGGCGCTTGCTTACTTCTTCTTGCCCTGATTGGCGACGGCCTGCATTTTCGCGGCAATCGCTTCTTGGTCGCCCAGATAGTATCTCCGGATGAACTTGAAATCGTCGTCGAACTCGTAGACCAGAGGCACCGCCGTCGGAATATTGAACTCCAGAATCTGCGCCTTGGTCATGTTCTCGAAGTACATCGAAAGGGCGCGGAGGGAGTTTCCGTGCGCGGCGATAATGACACGCTTGCCCGCTTCCATGTCCTTCTTAATCACG
>CAMHDB010000220.1 GCA_946183715.1 uncultured Oscillibacter sp. | reverse complement strand
ATGCCGTACTTCTCGTTCAGCAGTTGCATGATAGCGAGTTTCACGCGCCCGCTGTCGTCCTCGTCCCCGATGGGGCGACTGCCTACGAGCAGATTCAGCGTCTCGGCGGGTATCGCGGTCGAGAGCGGTTTCTTGCCCTGTTCCTGTCCCAGATGGGGCAGAAGGTCGGTAATGACCAGTTTCGGGTCTCCGGGTTCCGCGCCGATATTCACCTGTAAAACCGTACCGTCTTTCAGGGCGACTACGCCGCGCAATTCCAGCGGAATCGTCACCCACTGGTATTTCCGGATTCCGCCGTAGTAGTGGGTTTTGAAAAAGGCGAGTTCGCTTTCCTCGTACAGCGGGGTGGGCTTCAAGTCCAGACGCGGGGAATCAATGTGCGCGGCGGCCAACTGGATTCCGTCGGAGAGCGGACGCTTCCCGACATGTACGAGCATGACGGCCTTGCCCCGGTTGCACACGTAGAACTTATCGCCGGGGTTGCCGGATTTTCCGCTTACGTAGGGGCGGTAGCCGTGCTCCTCCGCCATGCGTACCGCCTCCGCCGCGCAAAGACGCTCCGTCTTACAGCGGTTCAGGAAGTCGATGTACCCGGCGCAGTATTCTTCCATAGCCGCCTTGTCGGCGTCGGAAATCCGGTCGTAGCCGTTCTTCTTGGCGGTCAGCAGTTTCTTTTTGAGTTCCTTGTACCCTTCACTCACGGGTGACACGTCCTTTCTTTTTACCGTAGCGCTTCTCCTCCTGCAAGTCTTCAATCAGGCGGCGCAGGAAAATTTTCGCCTCCCGCCGGAATTGCTCCGGCGTGTCGGCGGCGTTGTTGAGTTCGTAGTCGCACTTGCTCCTGTAGTATTCGTCGGACTTCTGGGCCGATATCCGCAGGCGCGCGTACTTCTCCGGGATACCGTCGCGGGCCGTCACGCGCCGCACGCGTACCTCTATCGGGGCCGTGACGGCGATTGTCGCGTCGCACAGCCGCCCCAAGCCGCTCTCGATGAGGTTCACGGCGTCGACCGCGCACAGGCCCTCCACGACGCCCCCGAGTTGCTCTTCCAAGTACGGTATCATGTAGCGGTACACGATACGGTTCAGCAGGGCCATTCTGTCCTGTTTCGCGAAGACTTCCTCGCCGAGTTTCTTCCTGTCCAGCTTCCCGTCTATCGTGAACGCCCCCCGGAATACCCGACGGACTTCAAACAACAGCTCTTCATTCTCTTCCAAGAGTTGGTGATAGACCTTGTCGCAGTCAATCACGCTCCCGCCCATTTCCTCTATGAGCTCCAACACGGTGGTTTTCCCGGCCCCGGTGCCGCCCGTCAGGCCCAATATGATTCTCTGGGCGTCGCACTCCACGACACGGAATCCCGCCGCGCGTTTGAGGCGGTTCCCCACGGCGAGGCCCAAGCCCCGGCTGTCCGGACACTGCGCGTAAATCTCCGTACAGGGGCTTTCGTCGAAGGCGCGGAGTGCGGGGAACAGTCGGCGGGCCTGTTCGGCGGTGTCGTGGTAGGGGCCGAGCGAATACGTCTCCTGATACTGGAACAGCTCTTTGTACTCGTCGAAGCAGACGATTCCGGTACGCGGACACATGCGGCGCTCCATTTCGCGGGCGGTGGCGTCGGGCGCGCCGCTGAAGACCGTCAGGGGCGCGCGCGGGGCGTAGTGGCGGTACTTCATGCCGGGCGATTTCGGGTGTTCGCCGTCGGGGAGCGGCCCCGTGACGGCCTTGTCGACCGTAATCGGGCCGATTAGCGTCTCTATGGCCTCTATCGACACCCCGCCCGGGCGGAGTAAGCGCGGCTGTGGGCCTGTCAAGTCCAGAATCGTGGATTCCACGCCGACCGTACAGGGGCCGCCGTCCAACACGCCGTGAATCCTGCCGCCCATGTCCGCCATGACTTCCTCGGCGGTCGTACAGCTCGGGCGCCCCGACAGATTCGCGCTCGGCGCGGCAATCGGGAGGCCCAATTCCCGGATGAGCGCCAGCGCAATCGGGTGGTTCGGACAGCGTACCGCGACGGTGTCCAGTCCGGCGGTGATGATGTCCGGGACGTTGTTCCGGCGCTTTAAGACGAGCGTCAGGGGGCCGGGCCAGAATTTCCGCGCCAGCGCGAACGCCAGCGGCGGAATATTGGCGCAGTAGCGCGGCAGCCACTGCTGACCGCTCAAGTGTAGAATCAGGGGGTTGTCCTGCGGGCGGCCCTTGACTTCAAAGATACGCGCCACGGCGTCGGCGTCGAGTGCGTTGGCGCCCAGCCCGTAGACGGTCTCCGTGGGCATGGCAATCAAGCCGCCCTGCCGGAGAATCCGCGCCGCCTCTCCGATTTTCTCTGCGATGTCCTGTTGCTTTACCCTCGTTGCCCGAAGGTCAAAATACAACGTCTCCATGATTTCTGTATAGTCCTTTCCCGTTTCCGGTTCTATGATGACGCCAGTTGTGCGGCGCGGTCGGCGGTGATGAGCGCGTCGATGAGTTCGTCGAGCGCGCCGTCGAGAATCGCGTCTATCTGGTAGAGCGTCAGGCCGATTCTGTGGTCGGTCACGCGCCCCTGCGGGAAATTGTACGTCCGGACGCGCTGTGAACGGTCTCCACTGCCCACCATGCTTTTCCGCTCGGCGGCGGTGGCGGCGTCACGCTTTTCGCGTTCGAGTTCCAACAGGCGCGCGCGGAGTACCTTCATGGCCTTGTCGCGGTTCTTGTACTGGCTCCGCTCGTCCTGACACTCCACGACCAGTCCCGTGGGAAGGTGCGTAACGCGGATGGCGGATTCCGTCTTATTGACGTGCTGTCCGCCCGCGCCCGACGAACGGAAGGTGTCAATTTTCAGCTCTTTCGGGTCAATCCGTAAATCGACTTCCTCGGCCTCGGGGAGTACGGCGACCGTGGCGGCGCTCGTGTGGATACGCCCCGCGGATTCCGTCTCGGGCACGCGCTGTACGCGGTGTACGCCGCTCTCAAATTTCAGCCGCGCGTACACGCCCTCGCCCTCTACGAGTAGCGCGCACTCCCGCACGCCGCCCAGTTCCGTCTCGTTGAGATTGAGAAATTCCGTTTTCCAGCCGCGCTTCTGCGCGTACATCATGTACATTCGCAA
>CAMHDB010000219.1 GCA_946183715.1 uncultured Oscillibacter sp. | reverse complement strand
GTTTCGTGATTCCGGTTGTGATTTGATGGGCGTAATTCGTGCGGATGTTCGTTAGTTTATGATGAACGCGCAAGAGTTCCTTTTCCTTTTTGGTTACACGGGAAGTTTTACAGTATTTTCCTTTCTTCTTGTTTTTCCCGTAAGAACGGGAGACAGAACGCTGTAACCTGCGTTTTTTCTTTTCCAGTTTCCGCACTTTGCGGGATTTGTTGATATTCGCGTATTTTGTCCCGTTGGACAGGATTGCAAGGTTTTTCAAGCCTAAATCAATCCCGATTCCGTCGCCCTGCGGCGTCGCGTCGCTGTCCGGGAACTCCACGCCCACGGACACCCACCAGTTCAGGCCGTCGAACGTAAAGCGCGGATTGTAATACTTGACGCCCACAGGAACGCGCCCATGTTCGGCAAGGCGTATCCAGTTCAGCTTTTGACGGTTTTTCCGTCTGCTTGACGCGAAACCCTCTACTTTTACGTGCGTTTCCGTGAATTTCAGCTTTACGGGGTCTTGATAGAATGACGGGCGGGAATGCTTGCGGCTCTTGAATCGCGGGAAAGCCGCTTTCTTTTGAAAGAACCTCTTGAACGCCTCGCAAGCGTCTTTCGCCGCCTGTTTTGTCACGTTGTTGGAGATAGTGAAAAGCCAGCCTTTCCCCGGTTCCGCTTTGTGTTGCGTGAATACGCGCCGTAAATCCACGTCGGAAATGAACTTCCCGCCGTTTTCATAATTGGCGCGTTCTTTTTCGAGCGTCCAGTTATAGGCGTACCGCGCCGCGCCCGCGTATTGAAACAACTTTGTCTTTTGCCGATTGTTCGGAATCAGCATGACTTTCATCGTCCGTATCATTTTTCGTCAACTCCCGAACAGGTATTATAGCGTTATTTCTCATTGTTTACAAGAAATTTTCACGCTCTGTCGCTGTCGGCGAAACACTATAAAATTTGGGGAGTTTACAGCGAGTTTTTATAAGTTTCCGCTAACTGTTAAAAGCCTCCGTAGAGCAGGGACAGCGACGCGTAGACAATCGGCTGGTGGAGCAGGTACACGGACAGGGAATGCCGTCCGAGCACGGTCAGCGCGGGCAGTCGGACGCGCCAGAGGCGGGAATCGTCCGGCGACAGCAGGCCGTAGACGAAAAAGCCGCACCAGAACAGGAACAGCCACGGCAGGAGCGGGAAATAGTCGGTGGAGAAGAAGCCGCGCGGCGGGAAGCCGAGACAGGCCGTGAAATCGTTACAATAGAGGTCGTCGGGGAGGCGGAACGGGCCGAGGGCGTGTCGCGGGACGCGGTAGCAGAGTACGAAGAGCGCGAAAGCGGCGGCCAGTCCGGGCGCGGCGGGGACGCGCGACAGGTACGGCTTTAGTAACGCCGTCAGGAGCATGGACGCGCCCAAGAGGGACAGTACGCCGCAGAATACGCGGTTTTCGGGGAGGAAGAGAATCGTCACGGCGGAGACGAGCGCCCCGGCGGCGGATACGACCGCGCCGCGCCGGACAGGACGTTTCCCGAGGCGGGAGCAGTAGCCGGAGAGCAAAATAAACGTCCAGCAGATACTTTGTTGCCAGAGGAACGCGCCCCGGGAGCGGTACCACGCCCAGTCGAGGCCGAACATATAGACGGTATCCCAACAGGCGTGATAGGCAATCATGCTGACGAGCGTCAGGCCGCGCAGGGTGTCGAGGGTGTCGAGGCGGGGACTTGCGGTGTTCAAGAAAAGCCCCCCTCACTCAATTTCCATGTCGGAGAGGCGGTAGGCCAGCAGAATCAGGCTGAACATGGCCGCCCGGGCGGCCTCCGCGTTGCGGTTGCGGATGTGGCGCACGATTTCCCGGTAGTCGCGCAGAAAGACGCCTGTCCGCTCCCGCGACGCGCTGTTGTACTCCTGTATCGAATGTTGGAGCACGGGCATGAGGTGTCCGAAGAGCGGATTGTGCCCGGCGGCGGCAATCGTACAGTGGAAGTCGCGCTCGGCCTGAATCGCCGACTGCCCCTGCGCGGACAGCTTTTCCATTTGCGACAGCAGGCCCTCCATGTGCTGAAGTTCCTGTTCGTCGGCGCGGCGGGCGGCGTAGTAGGCGGCGGCGGGTTCGAGGGCCAGCCGGAACTCCATCAGGTCACGCGCCGACGCGTCGGTCAGTTCGCGGTCTCCGGAGCCGGGGTCGGCGCGGAGGGCGGGGTCGTTGGAGATGACATAGGTGCCGCGCCCGCGCCGGATTTCGACCAGTCCGCGCGTACAGAGAATCCGGATGGCTTCCCGGAGCGTAATCCGGCTGATTCCGAGCTCTTCGGCGAGGTCTAACTCGTTGGGGAGTTTGTCGCCGGGGTGAAAGCGGTGCTGGATGAAAATCATGTCCATGATTTCGTTGGACGCCTGTTCCGACAGGGGCGAGGATGAGGTTTTCATAGGTCATGCCCTCCATGTTCCGCGCGAAAATTCCGTATCCCGATTATAGCGAATTTTCCGCACGAGGTCAATGGGCTCGTTTCGAACGGGTTCCTATCGTATCCGGGCCGTTATTCGGCCCCGCCCCGGCTACGGGACAGTCTCGGGCACAGCGGCACAAAGTCCGCGTCGGTCAGAATGGCGGCCACGGTCGCGGCGCCTTTCGTGGAGACGGCGACGCTGTTCGTACCGAACAGGGCGTCCCGGCGCGCAGAAACTTTCCGTCGGCGTCCCAAAGCGTCACGAATTGCGGCGTCCCGTCGAGTGTGACGCTGACGGAGCCGCCGTCTGTAGCGATGAGGTTCAGCGCTTCCGCGCCGACGGCGTAAGCGGTTCCGCCGCCGGCCCGAACCCGCCGTACCCGGTTCGGGTGAAGGCGCATTCGGGCAGAGGATAGGCCGTCCCGTACAGGCATTCGAGGCCGTCCATACTCCCCTCTCCGCGATTCACGTCGAAGATTACGGTATAGGCCCACGGTTTCCAGCGCGCCGAGAGGGTCACGTCGCCGGGAACGGTGTCCGCGTCCGTGACAGGCGTTTCGCCGAGATACCAGCCGTCGAACATGCAAAAGTAATTATCGCCTACGTTTTGCTTTTTCTCGCTTCATCCTGTCCCGTTTCCTGAAAGTTTCCTTCCGGTAATCCGGTTCGTGTA
>CAMHDB010000218.1 GCA_946183715.1 uncultured Oscillibacter sp. | reverse complement strand
GCCCGTAGCGCGACACGTCGCACGGGCGCGACAGGAACATCGACGACTGGTCGGAGACCAGCGGGACGCCGTGCGTGTCCGGGAGATTCCAGAAGGTGGTGCCGTGGATGGTCTCGTTTTCGCAGACGTAGACGTAATCGGCAACGGCGGGGAACGTCAGCGCGGAGCAGTCCGGGACATAGGAGAAATTCCGTTCGGCGGAGGACGCCGACACGATAACTTCGCCGTAGCGTCTGGCCTCGGGGATGGCCTTGTGAGACCACGCGCCGCTCTCGATGTAACAGGCGGTGCCACGGCGCAGGAGGTTGACAGGAATCATGGAAAATTGCAGTGTCCCGCCGCCCTGAATGAACAGCACGCGGTAGTTGTCGGGGACGTTCAGGAGTTTGCGCAAGTCGGCCTCGGCGTCGTCGCGGATTTTCTGGAACACGGCGGAGCGGTGGCTCATCTCCATGACGCTCATGCCGCTTCCGTGGTAGTTGAGCACCTCCGCCGCGATTTCCTCCAATACGGGTTCCGGCATGATGGCCGGGCCGGCTGAAAAGTTGTATACTCGTCCGTACTTCACAATAGCGTCTCCTTTAGGATAATCTGCCTCCGTTTTCACAGCCGGGTGACGACGGGAATCACCATCGGACTGCGGCGGGTGTTCTTGTAGAGGTAGCCGCTGACCGCCGCCTTGACCGCGCCGCGCAATTCGCCGTCGTCGCGGGGGCGGCGCGGGCTGACGGATTCCGCCGCCTCCGTCGCCACGGACTGCAACTCGTGCATCATGTCGCCGGATTCCTTGACGTAGATAAAGCCGCGCGTGATGATTTCCGGCGCGGCGAGCAGGCCGCCGTCGCGGGAGGAAATCGGGAGCACGATAACAACCATACCGTCTTCGGCGAGGCGTCGGCGGTCGCGCATGACCACCGCGCCCACGTCGCCCACGCCGGAGCCGTCGACGTAGATTTCCCCGGCGGGGACGGGCGTCCCGAATTTGATAGTGCGGGGCGTAATCTCGATGACGGAGCCGTTTTCGCCAATGGCAATGTGGTTGCGTTCCATGCCCATCTGCTGGGCGAGCTGGCAGTGGATTTGCAGCATTCTCTGTTCGCCGTGGAGCGGTACGAAAAACTGCGGTTTCGTCAGCGCGTGAATAATCTTCAATTCCTCCTGACAGGCGTGCCCGGAGACGTGGAGCATGTCGGCCTTGTTGTAAACGACCTTCACGCCCTTCTTGAAGAGTTCGTTAATCACGCGGCTGACCGTGACCTCGTTGCCGGGAATCGCGGAGGCGGAGATGATGACTTTGTCGCCGGGGCCGAGTTCGACCTGCTTGTGAATCGAGAAGGCCATACGGTACAGCGCGCTCATTTCCTCGCCCTGCGAGCCCGTCGTGACGATAACCTGCTTTTCTTTGGGGAGCGCCTTCAGGCGGTTGATGTCGGTCAGCGTATTGCGCGGGACTTTCATATAGCCGAGCTCCATGGAGACTTTCATAATATTTTCCATGGAGCGGCCCGTGACCGCGACTTTCCGCCCGCAGGCGGCGGCGGCGTCGAGTACCTGCTGGATACGGTGGACGTTGGAGGCGAAGGTCGTGACAAGGACGCGTTCCGCGCAGCCCTGAAACTGCCGGAAGAACGTCTCGCCGACGGCGCGCTCGCTCATGGTATATCCGGGGCGTTCGACGTTCGTCGAGTCGGCGCAGAGGCACAGTACGCCCTCGCGGCCAAGCTCGCCGAAGCGGGCCAAGTCGATGACTTCCCCGTCGATGGGGGTCGAGTCGATTTTGAAGTCTCCGGTATGAATGACGGTGCCCATTTTGGTATGGATGGCGAAGGCGACGGAGTCGGCGATGGAGTGGTTGACGTGGATGAACTCCACCGTAAACTTCCCGGCGCGGACGCTCTCCCCGGCCTGTACGGTAATGAGTTTCGTGGTTTGGAGTAAGTCGTGTTCCTCCAGTTTGAGCTTGATAAGCCCGGCGGTCAGGCGGGTGCAGTAGATGGGCATATTGAGCTGTTTCAACACATGGGGAATCGCGCCCACATGGTCCTCATGGGCGTGGGTGATGAACAGTCCCCGGATGTGGGCGCGGTTCTTGACAAGCCAAGTGATGTCGGGAATCACGCTGTCAATGCCGTACATATCGTCCTCCGGGAAGGCCATACCGCAGTCGACGACGATACTTTCCCCGCCGTACTCGTAGACGGTCATATTTTTCCCGATTTCGTTGAGACCGCCGAGGGGGATGATTTTCAATTTTTCTGCCATAAAATTCGATAATACTCCTTTACAAGTCTTCTAAAGATTGACAGCGGCCCGGCGGGGAAGGGCGCAAAAACCATAGACGCCCCTTTGCCCACGCGGCCCCGTATCGCCGCGCGGGAATGGTTTACGCCCCGCAATCGGTATTCTGCTGTCTATTATTCGACCGCGGGAAGCGGCGCCCCGCGGTAAAATACAAGTTATCACAAGCCGGCGCATGCGACCGAAACAAGAGAATAACAGTATACCTGTTTTCCGGGGCAATTGCAAGAGGGAATTTCGGAGTTTTTGTCGAAAGCCTCCCGCGCGGCGCGGCGGCGGGGTTGCGATTCCGTTGGAAGTTTTGCACGATTGCCCCTGTACAAAGCGGAAAATTTATGGTAGAATCTGTGAAAGCGAGGGCTTGCCCTCACAGATACGAAAGGAGCGCTTGCCATGAAGTACACCTACACCTGCAAGAAGGTTCCGCTCAACGATTCCATCAAGGCCTACGCGGAAAAGAGAATCTCCAAGCTGGAAAAGTACCTGCGCAACGCGGACGAGGCGCCCGTGTCGGTGACGTTCTCCGTGCAGAAGAACCACCTTTGCATTGTGGAAGTGACGATACAGGACGGCCCGACCATCCTGCGCGCCCAGACCGAGGCCCCCGACGGCGACATGCGCGGCGCGGTGGACGCGGCGGTACGCTATATCGAACGGCAGATTCTTAAGAACAAGACGCGCCTGTCCAAGCGCATGCGCACGGAGAATATCCCGGCCCCGGCCCCGGCGGACGACTTCACCGTCAAGGAGGAGAAGGAGTTCGAGATTATCCGCACGAAGCGCTTCTCCGTCAAGCCCATGAGCCCCGAGGAGGCCATTTTGCAGATGAACCTCCTCA
>CAMHDB010000217.1 GCA_946183715.1 uncultured Oscillibacter sp. | reverse complement strand
AGTATTTCCCCAGCGAGGCGGTGTCGTCGGCGGCACTGCTCCCGTACTGGAAATCGTTCCCGGGCAGAAGCGCGTTGAGCGCAATTCCCGCGATGGCCGCGATAGAGAGGCTTGTCAGTGTCAGCGACGCCCCGCCGATTTGAAAGCTCAGGCCGTCCGTGAAGCCCAGCCCCGAGACCAGTATCACCGCCGCGATAATCAGATTGCGCGAGTTGGTGAAGTCGACGCGGTTTTCGACGATGTTCCGCACGCCGATGGCCGAAATCATGCCGTAGAGGATGAAGCTGATTCCGCCGACAATCGCCGCCGGGAGGGAGTTCACGAGCGCCGCGAACGCCGGGGAGAACGACAGTACAACCGCGTACACAGCCGCCAGCCGAATCACGCGCGGGTCGTAGACTTTCGAGAGTACCAGTACGCCGGTATTCTCGCCGTAGGTGGTATTCGACGGCCCGCCGAAGAGGCCCGCCAGCGAAGTCGCGACGCCGTCGCCGATGAGGGTACGGTGCAGGCCGGGGTCGGTGATGAAGTTCTCGCCGACGGTCGCCGAGATTGCGGACATGTCGCCGATGTGCTCCATCATGGAGGCGATAGCAATCGGGGCCATGACCAGAACCGACGACAGATCGAATTTCGCGATACTCCCGGGCAGATTCGTCAGGAACGGTTGCAGGCCGACCGGATTCGCCGCCAGTACGCCGGAGAAGTCCATCAGGGGCACGGTTTCCCCGGCGGCGTTGACCGCCGTCGCCCCGAAGAAGTTCGCGACGACCGCCACGGCATACGCGCCCACGACGCCCAGCAGAATCGGCACAATTTTAATCATGCCCTTCCCCCAGATATTCGCCGCGATGATAATGCCCATTGCCACGAGCGCCAGCCACCAGCAGGTTTTCGCGTTGTTGACGGCGGACGGCGCGAGGTTCAGGCCAATCAGGATGATGATAGGCCCCGTGACGACGGGCGGCAGGTAGTGCATGACCTTCATAATGCCCACGGCCTTGACGACCCCCGCCAGCAGGACGTACAACAGCCCCGCGACGACCAGTCCGCCGCAGGCGTACTGGAGCTTTTCGGAGGCGGCCATTTCGGCGTAGATTCCGCCGCTCATGTTGGCCATCGTATAGAAGCCGCCGAGGAACGCGAACGAGGAGCCCAGAAACGCCGGGACTTTCATTTTCGTGCAGACGTGGAAGAACAGCGTGCCGACCCCGGCGAAAAACAGGGTGGTTTGAATGGACAGGGGCAGTCCGTAGCCCTGTACGAGAATCGGGACAAGCACGGTCGCCCCGAACATGGCGAAGAGGTGTTGCAGGCCCAGTAAGAGCATACGGGGCAGTCCGAGAGTGCGGGCGTCGGTCACGGCGGCCTGTCCGATTACGGTCTTGTGTTCGTTCATGGAAACGCTCCTTTCCGCGTGCGGGCATAAAAACACCGGCACTCAAAGCCGGTTTGCACAGGGAATCATGGGAAAACGTCGTTGCATAGCCGTCCCTCCTCCCACGATTTTCGTTATTATACCGGAAAATGCCGCGCTTTGCAAGTGCGTTTTTGGATGAACTCCGCGAAAATTCCGCCGAAAGATTGTCAAATTTGACTGTTACCGCGCCGGGGCGCATACCCCCGGCGCAGTTGTTCAGTTACGCCGAGGCGCACGTCCCCCGGCGTGGTGTGTCAGCGCCGCCGTACTGTGTCAGTCGCAACGGGAGCCGCGCCCGCCGCCGTTGCCGCGTCCGGAACTGTTGCTGTTGCCGCAGTTATTCGAGGAGTTGCCGTCGCAGTTGCCCGAATTGCCCGACGAGACGCCGCCGCAGTTGTTCGACGAGACGTTACAGCAGGTTCCGCCCCACGCGTCCACGCACGAGCCCGCGCCGCGCACGGCGTTCGGCGGGAAGAACTCGCCCTCCGGGAAGTCGATGTTGCGGAAGATACTGCACGGGTCCTCCGCCGGACTTAATCCGCCCGTCCCCGAGCAGTCTTTGCGAGGCATACAGTAGTCAATCATGGGAATCAAAAGCTGTGTGTCGCGCTCCAGGCGCACGATGGAGAATTGTCCGAGGGTGATATACACCTGCCGCCCGTCGTCGCAACTCGACAGCCCGTCGCCGAAACAGCCGTTGATGAAGTCGGGGATTTCGCACAGTTCGCAGTCGCGGCGGTCGTTGCGGTCGACAATGCGCGCGTCGAGCACAATCGGGTCGACGGCCTCCACGACCGCGACGGGCAGATTGTTCTTCTGCATCATCTGAATATCCGGTTCCCCGATACGCACCTGTGACGAGAAAATCCGCGCGTTGCCCTCACTGCCGTACAGAATCGTGCGCTTGTCGAAGACGCACAGGCCCTCCACCGTCACCGGAATCGGACTGCTCAAGTACGCCTGCAGCGTGACGTGGTAGAAGAAACGCATATCGACTGTGTAGAATCCTCTGTGGAAGCTGACGGGTTCCACGTCCACGTAGACGTGCAACAGTTTCGCGCTCCCGCCCTTGACCGACATGGCCCGGTTGATAACGTCCGCGCAACGGCACTGCGGATAGAATCGCAAATCCTCGATACAGTCCTTATCTAAAGATATTACGTCTTTAATGAAAATGGGGCTGTCTCAAAATTCACGAAATGCACAAAAGCAAAATCAAGTCATCAATAGGCACTAAAACGTCCAATTTATTGACTTTTTCAAACTTTTTATGCAACTTTGAGCTGGCATAAAAAGGCGCAATTCAACGGTTGGGCGTCAGATTTTCGCCCAACCACTTGCATGAAAAAATCGACTTGAAATGAAAAGTTCCGGATTTCCTATTTTTCCAAGGAAATTCGGAACTTTTCTGATTTGTTGAACTGCCTATTTTGAGACAGCCCCGTCGTTATTTCGATTTCAGGAAAGCCGTCACGGCCTCGATTTCCTCATTGGAGACGTAACAGCCCTGTACCCGTTTCCGTTCGCCGCCCTGCGGCGCGTAGAGCATATCGCCGTGGCCTGTCAGCTTTTCCGCGCCGTTTGCGTCCAGTATGATACGTGATTCCAGCGCCGACGTGACTTTCAGCGCGATACGGCTCGGGATGTTCGCTTTCATCAGCCCTGTTATCACGTCGGCGGACGGACGCTGTGTCGCGATTACAAGGTGAATCCCCGCCGCGCGCCCCATTGCCGCGATACGGATTACGGATTCCTCAATGTCTTTCC
>CAMHDB010000216.1 GCA_946183715.1 uncultured Oscillibacter sp. | reverse complement strand
GCGGCTGTATTCCCGCGCGCGGGCGGGGGTATCTTTACGCTTTCGCGGGGCGCGCTCCGTATTTCCGGGCATAGGGCATCCCTCCTCCGTGACTGTCCCTGTCACGGCTTCGCTTCCTTAGCGTAAGCGACATTATATACCCTGTCCCGACAAAATACAAGCCGAATTTCGCGCCCCGCGACGAATTTCCTACACCCCCCGGTACTTGCGCCGCGTGGCAATGCCGCCGCGTATGTGCCGCTGGGCCTTGTTGATGTCCAGCACCTCCCGGGCCTGCAGGTACAGGCTCCGGTTGAACTGCGGCAGGCGCTGTGAGATATCCTTATGTACAGTGGACTTGCTGACGCGGAACTTTTTCGCGGCGGCGCGGACGGTCGTCCGGTTCTCTATGATGTACAGCGCGAGGCGTTCGGCGCGCTCCTCCATGTTTCCCTTCACACTGCAACACTCCCCGAGGGTTTTTCCCATTCTATGCGCCCGCGCCGGAAAGTATAACGCCTTTCGCGGTGCTGAACAAAGTGCCCAAAAATAAGGGCAAAATTTGTAAACAGGCCGCGAAATTTTGCTTGCGGCGCGCGAATCGCAATGGTATGATAAAGAAGTGAGCGCGCCCGTGACTTTCGGGGGGGAAGGAGGTACATAAGCGCTACGGGCAAGCCGTATCAAACCCAATGCGTAAGGAAAAAAGGAGGTTGGTATTTCATGAGTGAAGTTCTTGTCGGACTGCTCGGTTTTCTGTGCATTGTCGCCATTGTCGTGACGCTCTTCCAGAGCAAAACGCTTCCCAGTATCGCGTTTATCGTCTTCCCTTCCATCCTCGCGGTCATTCTGGTGCTCGGCGGGTACTACACCCTGCCGGACATCGCAAAGCTGATTAAGGGCGGCTTCAGCAGTACCGGCCCGACGGCGGCCCTGTTCGTATTCAGCGTGCTTTACTTCGGCATTATGACCGACGTGGGCATGTTCGACGTTATCATCGACCAGCTCATGAAGCGGGTCGGCAACAGCGTCGTCGGCGTCACGGTCATGACGACCGTCATCGCCCTTATCGGACACCTCGACGGCGGCGGCGCGTCCACGTTCTGTATCGTCGTCCCCGCCATGCTCCCTGTCTACAAGAGAATGCACATGCGCCCGACCACGCTTCTGCGCGTGTCCGTGCTCGCAATGGGCGTGCTGAACCTCATGCCGTGGGCGGGGCCGACCATGCGCGCCGCGTCCGTGCTGGAAATGGATCCCTCCTCCCTCTGGAGCACGCTCCTTCCCATCCAGATTTTCGGCATTTTCCTCGCGCTGGCCCACGCGGTGCTCGCCGGCGTACAGGAACAGCGCCGGGGCGCGGGCCTCAACGGGCGTCTGGCGCTGGAAGAGGGCGAAGTGCTCGTGGAGACCACCGCGGAGGAAACCGCGCAGAAAAACGACTTGGCCCGCCCGAAACTGTTCTGGGTGAACCTGTGCATTACGCTGTTTGTCATTTTCCTGCTGATTTTCCTCGGGCAGGACAAGTACGACTACCCGGGCTACTTCCCCTTCATGCTGGGCGTCGCCGCCGCGCTGATTGTCAACTACGGCATGGACGCCAACATGCACAAGAAACTCATCAACCTCCACGCCGGCCCGGCCCTTATGATGTGCTCCACGCTCATGGGCGCGGCGGTGCTGATGGGCGTCCTCGTCAAGTCCGTGACCGTCGACGGGCAGGAGGTCAGCAGTGTCGTAACCTGCATGTCCAATATTATCCAGATGATTCTCCCGCCGTTCCTCGGGCGCCACCTCCCGATTGTCATCGGCATTCTCTCCGTGCCTCTGGCGCTGGCGTTCGACACGGACAGCTATTTCTACGGCATGCTCCCGGTCATGATTGGTATCGGCGAGGGGTTCGGCGTGGCGGCGCTCCCGATTGCCGTCGCGATGGTCGTCTGCCGCAACTGCGCCACGTTCATCAGCCCCATGGTACCCGCCACTCTGCTGGGCGTCGGCCTCGCGGACGTGGACATCAAAGACCATATCAAGGCCAGTTTCCTGTACGTGTGGGCATTCTCCATCATCTGCATGATTTTCGCGGTTATCGTCGGCGTTATGACCCTGTGAGGCTGTAGAACAGACATTTCCCTTTTCCCGGGGATTCCGCGCGGAATCTCCGGGAACGGACAACGAGGAGGAGTTTCAGAGTGGAAATCAAAAAGCCCGCCGTGGCGGGGACGCTGGAATCGAGTGACTGTATGGTGACGGTGGAACCGGGCACCAACGGCATCGAGTTCGAGCTTGAGAGCGCGGTCATCCGGCAGTACGGGTACCAGATTCGCAAAGTCACGTTCGAGACGCTGGAGCGCCTCGGCGTCAAGAATGTGAAACTGCGCATGGTCGACAAGGGCGCGCTGGACTGTACGATTAAGGCCCGCGTGGAGTGCGCCTGCTACCGCAGTAGCGACTTCAAGGGCTATCTTCCGTGGGGAGGTGTCATCCGGTGAACAACCCGAACAAGAAGCGGCTGCGCCGCACTATGATGTTCCTGAACTGCCAGAAGCCCGGCCTCATCAAAGACCCCTACATTTATCAGCCGGATTCCATCATGCTGGACTTGGAGGACGCCGTAGCGGAGAAGGAGAAGGACGCCGCGCGCTATTCCCTGTACCACGCCTTGCAGGAAATCGACTACCGGGGCGTGGAGAAGGTCGTGCGTATCAACGGCCTTGACACAAGCCTGTGGCGCGAGGATATCCGCTGTGCGATTGCGGGCGGCTGTGACTCCATCCGCCTCCCCAAGACCGAGACCCCGAAAGACGTGGAAATGGTCGAGCAGGCCATCGACAGCGCCGAACAGGAGTTCGGAATCCCCAAGGGGAAAATCCTGATTATCGCCGCGCTGGAATCGGCCAAGGGCGTACTCAACGCGGGCGCGATTTGCGCGAGTTCGGAACGGCTGTTCGGTATCGCCCTGTCCGGCGGCGACTACACCAAGGATTTGCAGACCACGCTTTCCGGGACGGGCGTCGAACTCATGGGGGCGCGCCAGCATATGATTATCGCCGCGCGCGCCGCCGGGGTGCAGTGTTTCGACACCGTTCACACCAACCTTGACGACATGGAGGGATTCCGGAGGGAAGTCCAGACCATTCACGACATGGGATTCGACGGAAAGTCCATCATCAACCCCCGGCAGATTCCCATCGTACACGAGATTTACACCCCCA
>CAMHDB010000215.1 GCA_946183715.1 uncultured Oscillibacter sp. | reverse complement strand
TGGTGATGGTCTGCATGGAGGCGCGGTCGAGGGTGCCGTCGGGGTTCACGGAGACCTTGCCGGACGTGTCGGGCACCTGCTTAATGGATACGATGATTTTCATAAGAAACTGTGCCTCCTGTCTTATTTCACGCCCAGACGGCTGGAGATGACCATGCGCTGAACTTCCGAGGTGCCTTCGTAGATTTCGGTAATCTTGGCGTCGCGCATCATGCGCTCTACGGGGTACTCGCGGGTGTAGCCGTAGCCGCCGAAAAGCTGTACGGCGCGGCGGGTCACGTCCGACGCCGCCTCCGCCGCGAACAGCTTCGCCATAGACGCGTCCATGGAGTAGTCTTCGTGGAGCTGTTTCTTGCTGGCGGCGGCGTACACGAGGTACTGCGCGGCCTGCATGCGGGTGTGCATGTCGGCGAGCTGGAACTGCGTGTTCTGGAACTGGCTGAGGCGGCGCCCGAACTGCACGCGCTCTTTCGTGTACTTAATCGCCTCTTCCACGGCGCCTTCGCCGAGGCCCAGCGCCTGCGCCGCGATTCCGATACGCCCGCCGTCGAGGGTCTGCATGGCAATCTTGAAGCCCTTGCCCTCACGGCCCAGAAGGTTTTCCTTCGGGACAATGCAGTCCTCGAAAATCAGGTCGCATGTCGACGAGCCGCGAATGCCCATCTTCTTTTCGTGCTTGCCGGTGGAGAAGCCCGGGAACGACTTTTCCACGATAAAGGCCGAAATGCCCCGGTTGCCCTTGCTCTTGTCGGTCATGGCGAATACGACGAACGTGTCGGCGACATTGCCGTTGGTGATGAAGCACTTGGAGCCGTTCAACACGTAGTGGTCGCCCTCGAGTACGGCGAGGGTCTGCTGTCCGGAGGCGTCGGTGCCGGCGTTGGGTTCGGTGAGGCCGAACGCGCCGATTTTCCGCCCGGAGAGCAAGTCGGGGAGGTACTTCTGTTTCTGCGCCTCGGTGCCGTGCTCGAAAATCGGCGCGCAACACAGGGACGTATGCGCGGAGACAATGACCGCCGTCGTGCCGCACACCTTCGCGAGTTCCTCGACGCACATGGCGTAGGAGAGCACGTCGCCGCCCGCGCCGCCGTACTCCTTCGGGAAGTAGATACCCATCATGCCCAGCTTGGCCATCTTCTCGACGGTCTCCATAGGGAAGCGCTCCTCCTCGTCGATTTCCTCGGCGAGAGGCTTTACCTCGGTCTCCGCAAACGCCCGGTACATCTTGCGGAGCATGAGCTGTTCGTTCGTCAGATGAAAATCCATAGTTTATACTCCTTCTGATTCCGTCAGCGTCGGCTTACTTGCTGTAGTCGAAAATGCCCTTTCCGGTCTTGCGGCCCAGCCAGCCGGCGCGCACGTACTTCTTGAGCAGTCCGGCGGGGCGGTACTTCGGGTCGCCGGTCTCGGTGTAGAGGGTGTTCATAATCGCGAGGCACACGTCGAGGCCGACCAAATCGCCCAGCGCGAGGGGACCCATCGGGTGATTGGCGCCGAGTTTCATGGCGGTGTCGATATCCTCGGCGGACGCGACGCCCGTCTCTAACAGGCCAATGGCCTCGTTAATCATGGGGATGAGAATCTTGTTGACGACGAATCCGGGGGCCTCCGCGACTTCCACGGGCGTCTTGCCGATTTCCTCGGAGAGCTTGTAAATGCAGTCAAAGGTTTCCTGCGGGGTGTTCGCGCCGCGGATGACCTCCACGAGCTTCATGGCCGGGACGGGGTTAAAGAAGTGCATGCCGATAACGGGGTGCTTGATACCGTTGGCCATTTCGGTAATGGACAGCGAGGACGTGTTCGACGCGAAAATCGCCTCGGGCTTGCACATGGCGTCCAGTTCGGTGAGCAGTTCCTTCTTGGTGGCCATATCCTCCTTGACGCACTCAATGACGAGGTCGGCGTCGGCGGCGGCGGACTTCTCCTCCACCAGAATGTTGTTCATGATAGCGTCCTTCGCTTCCTGCGTCATTTTGCCGCGGGCCACGAGCTTGTCCAGACGCCCGGAGAGTTTGTCCTTGTGCTTCTGGGCCGACGCCACGGAGCTGGCGTACATCAGGGCGGTGTGGCCCTTCGCCGCGAATACCTGCGCAATGCCGCTGCCCATCGTGCCCGCGCCAAAAATCGCTACTTTCATTGTTCGTGCCTCCTGATTTGGATTGTCTCCCCGGGTTTCCGGAGACGATTTTCAGAGATTGCTAAAATCCTGACAAACTTTTTCTATTATAGGCCTCTCTTGCGCGATTATCAAGTAAAATTTCCGTTTCGTGGCAATGCTTTCGCGTATTTTCGCGTTTTGCACAAAAACAGCGGCGTTTTTTGTGCGGATACACGAACCCCGCGCCGTGTACGGAAACCGAACCCGTACCCGGCGCGGGAGAGCAATTACATCGAGAAGAACGTCACGAGAAGCCACGCCACGCCGACGCATCCGCCGCCGACGAAGGCCGTCAGCCACGGCAGGCACTGGTTCCAGAGCGTTGGCCGCGGGCGCTCCTCCGTACAGTTCCGGGCCACGCGGCGGGCCTCCTGTACGAGCGCGCGCGGCGTGACGCCGTCCCGCAGGGCGTCGTTGCGCACGATGAAAATCGCCTGTTCAAAGAGTTTCTGGTCGGGGGAATCAATCACGACCACCTGTCTGGAAATGCCTTTTACCATGCTGCTGCCTCCGTTCCGCGGAATCCGCCGTACCCATGATTCCACCTCTCGCGGAAGATTATACCTGACAAGCGGCAAAAAGCCTCCCCGGGTTTCCCTGCAACTGCGCAAAAAAAGCCTCCCCGCGCGGGGAGGCTTTTGTATTCGGTTCAGTGCGCGCCCTGTCCGTAATAGGCGTTGGGGCCGTGCTTGCGCATGAAGTGCTTTTCGAGAATGCACTGCGGCGCGGGGCCAACCTTCGGATTAATGCTCTCCGTGAACAGCGACATTTTCGCGACTTCCTCCAGTACGACGGAGTGGTAGACGGCCTGCGCGGCGTCCTTGCCCCACGTAAACGGCCCGTGGTTCCGGCAGATAACCGCCGGGACGTACACCGGGTTCATGTCGCGGGTCTTGAAGGTCTCCACAATGACGTTGCCGGTATTGGCCTCGTAGTCCTCCTCGATTTCTTCCGGCGTCAGATTCCGCGCGCACGGCACGGGGCCGTAGAAGTAATCGGCGTGGGTGGTGCCGTAGGCGGGGATGTCGCGTCCGGCCTGCGCCCACG
>CAMHDB010000214.1 GCA_946183715.1 uncultured Oscillibacter sp. | reverse complement strand
ACGAGGCCATGCGCCGCCGGGAGGCCGCCGAGGATTCCGCGACCGTCAAGGCGCGCGTCGACGCCGCCCGCGCGGTACAGCGCAAGCGTTTTGCGGACAGCGCCATCACCTGCAACGCGCAGATTCCGCCGTCGCGTCTGGCGGACTACTGCGCGCTCAATCCGGCGGCGGAAATCCTCATGGAGAACGCGTTCCGCACGATGGGCCTTACGGCGCGCTCCCATGACCGTATTTTGAGAGTGGCGCGGACTATCGCCGACTTAGAAGGCGCGGAGGATATTCAGGCCTCGCATTTGGCCGAGGCGATACAGTACCGGAATACCGAACTGCTCAAAAGCTAAAATTCCGCTTGCGGTACGGCGTCCGGTATGGTACAATGCCCCGTACTGGAAAGCGGGCGGCGTCCTCTACGGTACAATGCCCCATACTGGAAAATATTCCGCTGTGCGGAATCTGTTTGCGGGGGAATGCACTTTATGCTCGAACTACGAAACCTGTCCTTCTCCGTCACGGAGGAGAACCGGGACAAAGAAATCCTGCGCGGAATCAGCCTCACGATTCCCGACGATAAGCTCGTCGTACTCACCGGGCCGAACGGCGGCGGGAAGTCCACGCTTGCCAAACTCATCGCGGGTATCGAACAGCCGATTTCCGGGCAAATCTTTTTCAACGGACAGGACATCACCGGACTGTCCATCACGGAACGCGCGCGCCTCGGTATCAGCTACGCGTTCCAGCAGCCCGTGCGCTTCAAGGGGATTCAAGTCCTCGACTTAATCCGCTTCGCCACCGGGAAGAATACGCTCTCCGTCGCCGACGCCTGCGACTACCTCGCCGCCGTCGGCCTGTGCGCCAAGGACTATATCAACCGGGAAGTCAACAACAGCCTTTCGGGCGGCGAACTCAAGCGTATCGAAATCGCCACCGTACTGGCGCGCGGCGCGGCGCTGTCCATTTTCGACGAACCCGAGGCCGGAATCGACCTTTGGAGCTTCCAAAACCTCATTCAGACTTTCGACAGCATGCGCCGCTCGATTCCGAACAGTTCCTTCCTGATTATCTCCCATCAGGAGCGTATCTTGAACATCGCCGACGAGATTATGGTACTCGCCGACGGGCGTCTGGAACAGAGCGGAGATAAAGAACAAATCATGTCCGAGTTAATCGGCACGACTTCCGCCGTGCCCGGGTGCCGGAAAGTAGAAGGGGGCGATTCGTCGGTATGCTGACGATGGACGAAATCAAGAAGCGGCTCCTGCTGGAAGTCGCCGGACTGCACGACATCCCCGAGGGCGCGTACAACATCCGCGCCGACGGCAAGTCCGCCGGGCGGCAGTCCTCCGCGCACATCACGATTACGCCCAAAGAAAACGGCTCCGGGCTTGACATCGACATCCAGCCCGGGACGAAAAACGAAAGTGTCCACATCCCGGTTGTCATGACGCAAAGCGGGCTGAAAGAAGTCGTGTACAACGACTTCCACATCGGCGACGACTGCGACATTTTGATTGTCGCCGGGTGCGGAATCGACAACTGCGGCAATCAGGATTCCCAGCACGACGGCATACACCGTTTCTACGTCGGCAAAAACTCGCGGGTGAAGTACGTCGAGAAGCACTACGGCTCCGGTACGGGGAGCGGCAAGCGGATTCTCAACCCCGTAACGGAGGTGTACCAGCAGGAAAACAGCTTCGTGGAAATGGAAATGGTGCAAATCAAGGGCGTCGACGACACCAACCGCACGACTAACGCCGAACTCGCCGCCGGGGCCAAGCTGATTGTACGCGAACGCCTCATGACGCACGGCGTACAGAACGCCTACAGCAAGTACGTCGTGAACCTGAACGGGGCCGGGTCGAGTGCCGACGTGGTGTCGCGTTCGGTGGCGCGGGACAAGTCCTATCAGACGTTCGACGCGAAAGTAGTCGGCAACGCGCCCTGTTCCGGGCACACCGAGTGCGATTCCATCATCATGGACAGCGGGCGGATTCTGGCAATCCCGTCGCTGGAGGCCAACGACCTCGACGCCGCGCTCGTACACGAGGCCGCTATCGGGAAAATCGCCGGGGAGCAGATTATCAAACTCCTGACCCTCGGCATGACGGAGGCGGAGGCGGAAGAAAAAATTATCAACGGATTCCTGAAATAAGACAAGAGACCGCCCGACGGCGGTCTCTCGCTTTGTTCAGATTTTCCCGGCCATGACGCACATCCACAGCATATTGTTGTGGTGAATCACGCGCACGCGCGGGAATCCGGCGTACTTCAACGCCGCCTCCAAATCCTCCCCGGTGTACGTGCGCATGCGCTTTATAATCCGCTCGTACTCCTCCCCGGTGCCGTTGCGCCCGTCCAGCTCGTTGACAATCATGAACGTACCGCCCGGGCGGAGTACGCGGTACACCTCCCGGAAACCCTGCTCAATGGTCGTCCAGAAGTACACGGTCTCGATAGCCGTCACGAGGTCGAAGGCGTCGTCCGGCAGTGGCAGACTCATCGCGTTTCCCTCCACGACACGACAGCGCCCCGCGAAAACCGCGCCGCGGTTCTTGGCTTTCGTCATGCGTACCGACAGCGGCGCGTAGTCGACGCCAGTGCCGCGGGCGTCCGGGTAACGGTGCAGGAGTGCCGCCAGATTCCGCCCGCCCCCACAGCCAATGTCCAGAATCTCCGCCGGGTTGCCCTGATAAATGCCCATAGACCAGTCCGCCAGTTTGGCGTGTCGGCCGTTCATGCGGTTTAACATGAGTGTCCCCAGAAAGCCTTTCGGTTTCCGGGTCATATTCAGGAAGCGCTCTTTCAAGTTCACGCAAGATTCCCCCTTGCCGCTTTCTTCGGTGGACACGGCGCGGACGCCGTGATGAAAGTCTGCGCCTATTTTATCAGTATCGGCGCGGAGCGTCAAGCTACAATCTGTGAACAATCTGTATCCGTTTTCTGGAAAATTGTTACCGTTTTTCGGAAAAAGTAAATTCTTGTCGAAATGCGCGTTTTGCCGACAAAAAAAGTCTTGCAAAAGAATCCCGTGTTTGCTATAATTAGGCATGTTCCGACAGGAAGGGGGAAACCACATGGGAAAGGGCGTTCTCGCCAAAGTTATGAAATATGAGCTTCGCTATCTTGACGGTTGCGGCGACTTCTCCAATATGCAGGAAAAGGTATGGGCGTTGCAACGTCAAACCCGCGAGATTTTGAACCGCTCCATACAAATCGCGTTTCAATGGGAC
>CAMHDB010000213.1 GCA_946183715.1 uncultured Oscillibacter sp. | reverse complement strand
GAAGAGTATGCAGGAATTTGAGCAGTGACCGCACGGAGGCCGCATATGAGCGAAAAGAAGTACGTCCTCGCGCTTGACCAAGGCACGACGAGCAGTCGGTGTATCCTGTTCGACCGCGACCAGAATATGGTTTCCGTGGCGCAGAGGGAGTTCACACAGCACTACCCCCGCCCCGGCTGGGTCGAGCACGACCCTATGGAGATTTATTCCAGCCAGTACGGGGTACTGCACGAAGTCCTCGCGCAAAGCGGCGTTGACCCCCGGGAGATTGCCGCCATTGGCATTACGAACCAGCGGGAAACAACCATCCTGTGGGACAGGGACACCGGAAAGCCCATTTGCAACGCGATTGTCTGGCAGTGCCGCCGAACCGCCGCGCAGTGCGAGGAGCTACAGCGCGACGCCGAGTTCGCCGCCTACGTCCGCGAACATACCGGACTGCTGATTGACGCCTACTTTTCCGCGACGAAAATACAGTGGATTCTCGACAATATCCCCGGCGCGCGCGAAAAGGCCGGGCGCGGACAATTGCTGTTCGGCACCGTGGATACGTGGCTCGTCTGGAAGCTCACGGGCGGCGCGGTACATGTCACCGACTACACCAACGCAAGCCGTACCATGCTGTACGACATCGGCAACCTGTGCTGGGACGAGGCCATCTGCGAGCGCCTCCACATCCCCATGTCGATACTCCCGGAGGTCTACCCGTGCAGTCAGGTCTACGGCACGGTTCGCGTACAGAGTGCCGAGATTCCTATCGCCGGAATCGCCGGAGACCAGCAGGCCGCGCTCTTCGGGCAGACCTGTTTCGACGAGGGTCAGGCCAAGAATACCTACGGCACGGGCTGTTTCCTCCTCATGAACACCGGGGAGCGGCGCGTACAAAGTCAGCGCGGCCTCATTACTACGATTGCCGTCGGGCTGGGCGGGAAAATACAGTACGCCTTGGAGGGAAGCGTATTCATCGGCGGGGCGGCGGTGCAGTGGCTCCGCGACGAACTCCACTTCATCCACGACGCCGCCGATACCGAATACTTCGCGCGCAAAGTCCCGGACAGCGGCGGCGTGTACGTCGTCCCGGCGTTTACGGGCCTCGGCGCGCCCTACTGGGACATGTACGCGCGCGGCGTCATCGTGGGCCTCACGCGCGGCGCGGGGCGTAATCACATTATCCGCGCTACGCTTGAATCCATTGCCTACCAGACCGCCGACGTGCTCCACGCTATGGAACAGGATACCGGAATCACGTTTCCGGAACTCCGCGTGGACGGCGGCGCCTCCGCAAACCGCTTCCTCATGCAGTTCCAGTCCGACATCATCGACCGTCCGGTGCTCCGCCCGCGCGTACAGGAGACGACCGCCCTTGGCGCGGCGTGTCTGGCCGGACTGGCCGTCGGGTTCTGGCGCGACCGCGACGACCTCCGCGAACACTGGGCCGTAGAGACGCGCTACGAGCCGGGAATGCCGCAACAGGAACGCGAAACCCTCCGGCGCGGCTGGCAGAAGGCCGTCACGCGCGCGATGTCGTGGGACGAGGACAACTGATTTCCAGCGTACCTCTTAATTTTCCGCGCCGTCAGCCGATATTTTTATGAACGGCTACGGAAGGAGGCTTTTTTATGGACGCCCTTATGAATACGGTGGCCTATCAGAGCATGGCCCTGAAGTCCGACACACTCGAACAGGTCTATTCCACGCGTCTGGCGAAAGAGGCCATGAACATGGACGCGCAAATGGCGCTCAACGAGCTGGAAATGCTCCCGCAGATTCCCAAGGGACAGTACATCGACGTGTACGCCTGAAATCGAAAAGGCGGCGGCTCCCTCGGAGGGGCCGTCTTTCACGTCCGATACGCTTCCCCAAACTACCATACGAAAGGAACCCCGCCTATGCTTGACTTCCTGCAAGATGAGGAACGGAAAGTAGAGTACATCGAGCTTATCTATGACCTGATTTTCGTCCACACCCTCAGCCGCTGCGGCTCCCTGCTGAATCTGGAGAACGGCGCGCCCGACGTGTCCGCTTACGTGGCCTTCCTGCTCTTTTCCATCGGCTGTCTCGAAATCTGGTACCTGTCCGTACTGTTCATCAACCGCTTCCCGCAGTTCCCCAAACAGCGCAACCTCTGTATCTTTATCAACATGTACCTGCTCTACTACCTCGCGGGGGGTATCCGCGACGACTGGCCCAACTACTACGCCCAGATTCACGTCGCCGCCGCCGCGATTCTCCTGCACCTAGCGTTCCAATACTGGTACGCGCTCCGCAAGGCCTCCGGCTACAAGCACTACCGGGAGTACATGGAGAAAGAGCCGTACCTGCTTGTGGCAGAGGCCGCGATTGTGCTGGCCTCCATCCCGGTTTTCGCGCGGACGGGGCTTGTACTCTCTCCGCTGGCGATAGTCGTCAGTATCGGCGCGGGCGTCGGCGGACAGAAGGACAAGAAACTGCACGTCGATTTCCCGCACCTCGCCGAACGCGTCATGCTCTACGTCGTGTTCTCGTTCGGGGAAATGATTGTCGAGCTGTCCGGCTTCTTCGACGAAGGAATCACCCCGGAGGGAATCAGTCACTCCCTGCTGGCGTTCGCGTTCGCCTCGGGCCTGTTCCTCAACTACGGCTACGTCTACGACCACATCATCGACCGCGACCGGAAGTCCCTCAGCGACAGTTACTATCTGTTTATCCATATGTTCCTGATAATCTCCCTGAACTACCTGACGCAAGTCATGGAAATGCTCCGCAATACCACGGTCAAGGAAGATTTCAAAATCATGTCGCTGTCGGCGTGGGTGCTGGCCTACGTGCTGTTCCTGTCCCTGCTGGAGCGCTACGCCAAAGAGCGCGCCGGACGCCGCTATTACCTGCGCTTAGTCCAGTTCACCGCCGGCTATATCTTCTTACTGATTGCGACCCGCTGGTATCCCGTGATGAATTTCGCGATGTCGGTCGGGTACGTCTACTGCGTCAACCTGTCCCTGCGCCTGTTCCGGGAACGCAAACTCGCGGCCAAAGAACCGTAAACCGACGCCTCCCCCGTTTCCGGGGGAGTTTCCGTTTCCCGCGCGAAAAAACACTGTACTTTTCCTCCGCGGCGTGGTATAATGTCGCGGACTTCCGGAGAGCGTTCCGGCGGAATGTAAGCGTCAGAAAGAGGTTTCCATATGAGCAAGCAAGAGCAGTCCCGACAGGCCGTCCGGGAACCGGACGCGCATAAACACAGTAACCGAAA
>CAMHDB010000212.1 GCA_946183715.1 uncultured Oscillibacter sp. | reverse complement strand
GCCTATCAATGAGCCACGCGAAGAGGCGCGCCGCGAAGCCGGCGTAACAGACATTATCCCGCATAGTACATCAACGCCCCATTTCTTTTGTCGGCAGTGAGTTCGCGGAAGAGTTCGAGTTCGGACTTGGGCCGGAGCGCGGCGGCGCGGGAGAGTACGAGACTCCACCAGCTCGACGACGCCCGCATGGGGATGTAGATTTCGGCGTCGGCGTCAAGTCCGGCCTTCTCCAGAATCGCGGCGAACGCTTCCTCCTCCCCGGCGATATGGTCGATGAGGCCGTTGTCGAGGGCCTGCTTGGCGGTGTAAATACGCCCGTCGGCGAGTTCGAGGACGCGCGCCCGGTCGAGTTTGCGCCCCGCCGTCACGATGTCGACGAACTGCGCGTAGGATTCATCAACCATCGACTGGAAGATGCCGCGCTGTTCGTCGGTCATGGTCTCCCACGCCGAACCCATCGCCTTGTTGCGCCCGGAGGTGATGTCGACCGCCGACACGCCGATTTTCTCCGACAGCCCTTCGTAGTTCATCAGGGAGATGATGACGCCGATAGAGCCTGTCCACGCGTTGCGGTTGGCGTAGATTTCGTCGGAGGCCATGGAGATGTAGTAGCCGCCGGAACAGGCCTGCGAGGCGAAATAGGCGTAAACGGGGCGGGAAGTGGCCTCCTTGTACTCCATGAGTTTCAGGTAAAGTTCGTCGCTCTCGTAGACGGTGCCGCCGGGGCTGTCGACGTAAAGCAGAATGCCTTTATTGTCCGGGTCGTCGATGAGGGTGTCGACGAGCTCCATGTAGAGCGTATGGTCGTAGTAGCCGTCGGGGAGGGAGAACGGGTCGCCGGAAGAGGGCTGAATCGTTCCGGTGATATCGAGGCGGGCCAGATACGGCTCGGACGGCAAGTCGCTGAAGTCGATACCGGAGCCGGATTTCAGGAGCGAGGAAAGCCCGCTGACCGTTTCCACACTCGTTACGACGTTCTCGCTGACCGTAGCGGCGGAGCGGACGCCGAGATAGCCCGTGGCGGCGAATAAGGCGACAGCTACCACCACCGCGGCGAATTGTTTGAAATTCATGTAAAATCCTCCATAGCGGGATATGGCCTCCCCCGGGGCGCGGGGGAGGCTTTCCGGGAAGGCGTCCCGGTTGTGAGCTTTGGTTCTGTTGCAAGCGGGAGAGGTTGTCCGGGGTATCCCGGCTCTGACATCAGGGAGTGACGGGAGGGAGTTCCTCAGGCAGGTCGAGTTCGGACGAGGCCAGCGCCATCGAAATCAACTGATCCCCCTCCTCCCGGAAGCGCATAACTATGACGCCCTGCGTGGCCCGTCCGGCGGTCTTGATACGCTGTACGGCTGTCCGGAGCAAATTCCCGTTGCGCGACATCAGCAGAACGTCCTCGGAGCCGTCCACGACGCGCACGCCGACAATTTTGCCCGTCCTTTCGGTGACGGCGTAGTTGCGCACGCCATAGCCGCCCCGCGCCGTCAAACGGTAGTCCTCGACGGCGGAACGCTTCCCGAAACCGTTCTCCGTGACGGAAAGCACCGTCCGTCCGGCGGGGGCGCAGTCCGCGCCGACGACGTAATCGCCCTCGCGGAGCTTGATACCCCGCACGCCCGACGCCGTCCGCCCCATAGCCCGGACTTCCGTTTCCGGGAAAAGCACGGCCTGCCCGTCACGGGAGGCAATCAAAATATTCTGGCCGCCGTCGGTCTCGCGCACGGCGATGAGGCGGTCGCCCTCGTCGAGCGTCAGCGCCCGGATACCGTGGTTCCGCACGTTGCGGAGCGCCTCCACGGGCAGACGCTTCACGGTGCCGTTGCGCGTGACCATCGTCAGGAATTTACAGTGGTCGTCGTCGACGCTCTTGGTATGGATAATCGTCTGCACGCGCTCCCCGGCCTCCACGGGCAGAATATTCACCACGGCGGCCCCCTTGGCGGCCTTGCCCGACTCCGGAATCTGGTAGCCCTTCTTGCGGTAGACCTTCCCGGCGTCGGTGAAGAAGAAAATAAAGTCGTGCGTGGACGCCGTGAACACGTCCGTTACTACGTCCTCCTCGCGGGTCGTGATTCCGCGCCGCCCCATCCCGCCGCGCGACTGCCCGGCGTACTCGCTCACGGGCGTCCGCTTGATGTAGCCGGCCTCCGTGAGCGTAAATACGCACTCCTCTTCTTCGATTAAGTCCTCAATGTCGAGGTCGTCTTCCACGTCCTGTATTTCGGTCATGCGGTCGTCGCCGAACCGCCCCGAAATGGCGATAAGCTCCTCTTTGAGAATCTGCCGCACGAGGGCCGGGTCGGCCAATACCCGCTGGAAATACGCTATCTGCTCTTCGAGTTCCGCGTACTCGGTTTCGAGTTTCTCGCGGTTCAGTCCTTGTAAGGCTATCAGGCGCATATCGCAAATGGCCTGCGCCTGTGTTTCGTCGAGGCCGAAACGCTCCATCAGATTTTCGCGGGCGTTGTCGTAACTGCCCCGGATAATCCGGATGACCTCGTCAATGTTGCTCTGCGCGACGAGTAAGCCTTCCAGAAGGTGCGCGCGCTCCTGCGCCTTGGCCAAATCGTGCCGGGTGCGGCGCGTGATGACCTCCTCCTGAAACGTCAGATACTCGTCGATGATGTGCCGCAACGAGAGAATCTTGGGTTGCTTCTGGTTGTCGACGAGGGCCAGCAGAATCACGGCGAAACTCGATTGTAGCGCCGTCTGCGCGAAAAGGCGGTTGAGCACGACCTGCGGATTGGCGTCTTTCTTGAGTTCGATAACGATTCTCATGCCGTTGCGGTCGGTCTCGTCGCGCAAGTCGGAAATGCCCTCAAGGCGCTTGTCCTTGACCTGTTCGGCGATATTGCGGATAAGCTGTCGCTTGTTGACCTGATACGGCAACTCCGTAATGACAATCCTTGTCCGGTCGCGCCCGAACTCCTCGAACTCGTGCCGCGCGCGAATCAGGATTCTGCCGCGCCCGGTGGCGTAGGCGGCCCGGATTCCGCTCCGGCCCATGATAATCCCGCGCGTCGGGAAATCGGGCCCCTTGATATGCTGCATGAGGTCGGAGAGCGTCGCGTCGGGGTTGTCCAGTACGCAGATACAGGCGCCGATAACCTCGCGTAAATTGTGCGGCGGGATGTTCGTAGCCATGCCCACGGCGATACCCGACGAGCCGTTTACGAGCAGGTTCGGGAAGCGGGCCGGGAGTACGCGCGGCTCCTTGCGGTTCTCGTCGAAATTGGGGTCCCAGTCGACGGTGTCGCGGTCGATGTCGCGGAGC
>CAMHDB010000211.1 GCA_946183715.1 uncultured Oscillibacter sp. | reverse complement strand
AAATTCGCGGGCGGCGCGAATTTTTTGTTGACACCTTTCAGGAAAGTATGGTATACTGCCGTATTGCCACGAGCGCAAGAAGTCACAGCAGGGGGGTGTCAGCATGGCAACGAAGCGTACCTATCAGCCGAAGAAGTTACACGGCCAGAAAGTCCACGGCTTCCGGAAACGGATGTCCACGGCGAACGGGCGGAAAGTCCTGTCGCGCCGCCGTGAGAAGGGCCGCGCCCGCCTCTCCTACTGATTCGCGTGGGCCATATTGCATTACGTCTCAGGGGCGGCGGAATCTTCCTCCGTCCCTACGTGCGCTAAGGGGTAGGGCATGAAAGCACTGACGTTGAAGAAAAATCACGAGTTCCAGCGCCTCTACCGGCACGGGACTTCCGCCGTGGGGGGCAGTCTGGTCATCTACTGCCGCAAGAACCGCCTGCGGCGGAACCGCGTCGGGCTGACCGCCTCGACGAAACTGGGCAACGCCGTCAAGCGCAACCGCGCCCGGCGCAGAATGCGCGAGGTCTACCGCCTCAACGCCGACAAACTCCGCCCCGGCTGGGATTTGATTTTAGTGGCGCGCACGCGGACGCTGTTCGCGCCGTGGGCGGAACTCAACGCCACGTTTTTCCGGCTTTGTAAAAAACTCGGACTTCTCCGGGAGCCGGACGGAAAGGAGTGACGCCCCGTGAAACGGACTTTGATTGCCTGTGTGCGGTTCTACCAGCGGAGCGTCTCGCCGCTGTTCCCGCCGCGCTGTAACTACATTCCCACCTGTTCGCAGTACGCCTTGGAGGCGCTGGAAAAGTACGGGGCCGCGAAGGGCAGCGCGCTCGCGGCACGGCGCTTTCTGCGCTGTCACCCGTTCCACAAGGGCGGCTATGACCCCGTGCCGTAATTTACTTTTGGAGGACTACGCCGTATGTTTTCGACCCTCGGCTACTATATCTGTATCCCGTTCGCGTGGCTGGTTCGGATTTTCTACACCTTAACCCACTCCTACGGGCTGGCTATCATTTTCTTCACGCTGGCGGTCAAGCTGGTTTTACTCCCGTTGCAAATCCGGAGCAAGAAAAGCATGATGCGCATGAACCGCGTATCCGGGAAAATGCAGGAGCTTCAAAAGAAGTACGCCAACAACCAGACCAAGCTCAACGAGGAAATGGCGCGGCTGTACGAGGAGGAAGGCGTAAACCCTATGGGCGGGTGCTTCTGGAGTTTCCTCCCGCTCCCCATCCTGATTGCGCTCTACTCCATCATCCGCCAGCCGATTACGCGCTTTATGATGCTCTCCGGCGACTTGGTACAGTCCCTCGTCGACCAGTTGACGGCGGCGGGCGCGGACATGTCGACTATTGTTTTCATGCGCAACGGGGAGGCCGTCGTCAACAACGGCGTCACGCAGTTGACCGGGTTCGGGCAGATTAACCTCGCCAAACTCGTCACCGACCAGTACCCGAATCTCGTGGCGAACGTCGACGGCTGGATTGATATCAATTACCAGTTTCTGGGGCTTGACCTCGCGGCGGCCCCGTCAAGTCGACTTGCCGGGTTCACGTTCTCGTGGCAGACCGTCGGACTGCTCCTGATTCCGATTCTCGCCGGGCTTTCCCAGTTTCTTATCAGCCGTATCACGCTCAAACAACAGCCCGTACAGGAAGGCGCCGCCGCGAGTTCCGCGAAATCCATGATGTACACCATGCCGCTGTTCTCCGTGTTTATCGCGTTCTCCATGCCCGCCGCGCTGGGCGTCTACTGGATTGCGCAGAGCGTCTTTTCGGGCGCGCAGGAATACTTTATGGGGAAATTCTTCCTGAAACGCATGGAGGAAGAGGAGGCCGCGCACGCCGCCGCCGTCGAGGCCGACCGCAAGCGGCGGATTGAGGAGGGACGCGCAGAGCAGGAGCGGCGCAGGAACGAACAGCCCAAAAAGAAGTCGCTGAAGGAGAAACAGCGCGCCGCACAGGAAGCGCGCGCGGCGAAGGCGGGGCGCAACAGTACGAATGAGGCCGGACGAATCGGAGACCGTCCCTACGCGCGGGGCAGGTCGTACAGGGCCGACCGCTACGAGACTTGAGGAGACCGACCATGAGAGACTATATCGACATCACGGGCAAAACCGAAGAGGAGGCCATCCGGAAGGGACTGGAACAGTTGCGCCTCGACCGAGACGACGTTTCCATTGAGATTCTGGAGCGCGCGAAGGCGGGCTTTCTGGGATTCGGGAGCGCCCCGGCGAAAATCCGCATGAGCTACGGCCCCGACAGGCCGGAGCCGACACCGGAACCGGAGCCGATTCCGCAGGAAACACCGAAGGCCGTCGAAGAGGACAAGCCCGTACAGGAACGCCGGGAGCGCCGCCGCAAGAAGCCCGCCGCCGAAGTCGCGGAAGTCGACGCGGAGACGCCGGAAGTTCCGCGCCGCAAGCCGAAGCCGCAGAAGGCCCCGCAGGAGTCGAAGCCGAAAGCCGCGCAGGAGCCCAAGCCCCCGAAGGCCGTACAGGAGCCGAAGCCGAAGCCTGCCAAGCAGAAGCCCGTACAGGAAGCGAAACCCCCGAAACAGAAGGCCGTACAAGAGCCGAAGTCGAAGCCTGTACAACCGGAATCGAACCCCGCCGCGCCCGTATCGACCGAGGAAGTCAACGACGAAAAGGCGGCGGCAATCCGGGCGTTCCTGTCCGGACTGCTGGAACATATGGAAATTACAGCCGAAATCCGCGTCTACCAGCCCGAGGAGGGACGCTACAAGGTCATTCTGGAAGGGGCCGGAATGGGCGCGCTGATTGGGCGTCGCGGCGAAACCCTCGACGCCATCCAGCAGTTGACCAACTACTCCGTCAACCGCAACGGCGCGCGCGTCCGTATCCAGCTCGACGCCGAGGGCTACCGCGAGAAGCGCGAACAGAGTTTGCAGAACCTCGCCCGGAAGGAGGCCGCGAAAGTGGTCAAGTACCGCCGGAGCCGTACCTTGGAGCCCATGAACGCCTACGAGCGGCACGTCATCCACACCGCCCTACAGGACTTCCCCGGCGTCAATACGTACTCGACGGGCGTCGACCCCAACCGCCGCGTCGTGATTGCGTTCGACCGCGAAAGTACATGATTCCCGCCCCGCCCGTCTCCGGACGCGGCGGGGTTTCGTTCGCCGTAGACTGTCACGACCCCGCGATTTAGCGCAACAGCATGAGCAGGACGCCGTAGACTACGCTCGCAAGCGTCCCGTAGACTATCACCGGCCCCGCGACTGTGAACATTTTCGCCGCCATCCCCGTTATCATGCCCTCGCTCTTGAA
>CAMHDB010000210.1 GCA_946183715.1 uncultured Oscillibacter sp. | reverse complement strand
TTCTGCTTGTCATGGCCTTGTTCCTGTGGGCCTACTCCCGCGCCGTGGACGCGCTCGAGGGAGATTTGCAACGGCTCTACCGGGTGACGTTCCTCGTACTGTCGCTTTTTTTCCTCGCGGGCGGACAGTACGTCTTTCCATTACAGGCGCGTTTCAGCCGCGTGGAAAGCGACAACGGCGGAAAAAGGAAATCTCCGTGGGTCGTTTTGAGAACGGCGTACTTTCTCGGCGCCGCCGCCCTGCCGCACACACTCGGCGCGGCGGGAATCGGCGCCGCCGCGGTGTACGTGTCCTTCTTCATGAACCCCGCCGCGCTCCATACCGCCGTCTTTTTATGGGCGTTCGCGGCGTTCGCCGTCGTGGCCTACCTGCAAAGTTTCCTGTTTGTCAGGGCGTTCCGGATTTTGGGGAAATGACACGGGGTTTCGCGCGCCGTTCCGCAACAGGCCGGAAAGTATACGTGTCCGCGTTAAGGGCGCCGTGACGGGAATCCCCGCGGCGCACGCTATAATCCTGCGCGTCGACAAAATCACGGCAAGCGTTCAGGTCGATGATTTTACACCGCCCCGGAAATTTTGCACTTTACTTTTCCTCTTTCAACTGCTATACTGGGAAAGTCTTGTCGAAAGACAGGAGGAAAGCGCCCGTTTTGCGTTTCCAACATGACAGGAAAGGTGTGTGCGTATGTATCAGTTTCTGCTCTATCTGACGGGGTGGCCGCTGGCGCTACTGCTCTTCTGCGGCGGCGTGTACTTTACCGTCCGGCTGAAGTTCCCGCAGTTCCGCCTCTTCGCCGAATCCATCCGGGTGGTCTCGGAAAAGCCCGTCAGTACGGACGCCTCCATTTCGTCTTTCGGCGCGCTGATGATTTCGACGGCCTCCCGCGTCGGCACCGGCAACATTATCGGCGTGTCGAATGCCATTTGCCTCGGCGGCCCGGGCGCGGTGTTCTGGATGTGGGTCACGGCGGTACTCGGCGGCGCGTCGGCGTTCGTCGAGTCCACGCTGGCCCAGATTTACAAGAAGCGCGCCCCCGACGGCACCAGCTACGGCGGCCCCGCCTACTACATCGAGGAGGCCCTGCACAGCCGCGCCCTCGCGATTGTCTTTTCGCTGGCCCTCATCGCCTGCTACGGCGTGGGCTACAATATGCTCGCGTCGTATAACCTGCAATCGGCCTTCTCGGGGTTCGCGTTCTACCAGAGCAACCCCAAAATGGTACCCGTGATTTTCGGGGCCGTGGTGGCCGTGGCGTCGCTCTACTGCCTCCTCGGCGGCGGACAGCGTATCGTGAAAGTGACGGAAATCCTCGTCCCCGGCATGGGCATTCTCTACGTCCTGCTCGCCCTGATGGCGCTGATTATCAACGTCGGCAACATTCCGGCCATGTTCGGCATGATTTTCGCGGACGCGTTCAACTTCCGGGCGATTTTCGGCGGGTTCATGGGTTCCTGCCTGATGCTGGGCTTCAAGCGCGGCCTGTACTCCAACGAGGCCGGAATCGGCTCCGCGCCGAACGCCGCGGCGGCGGCGGACGTGTCCCACCCGGTCAAACAGGGCCTCGTGCAAATGCTCTCCGTGTTCATCGACACCCTCCTGCTGTGTACGGCGACCGCGCTGATGACGCTCTGCTCGGGCGTCACGCCCTCGGAGGACTTGGCGGGCGCGCCGTTCGTTCAGGCGTCGCTCTCGGCGACATTCGGCGGTATCGGCCCCGTATTCATCGCCGTGGCCATGCTCCTGTTCGCCTTCACGACCCTGCTCGGCAACTTCTACTACATCGAGAACTGCTTCGCGTACCTGCTCCGCCGCCCGCCCTCCAAGCGCTTCATGAACACGGTCCGGGCTATTGGCTCCGTGCTGATTTTCCTCGGCGCCATTATCCAAATGGGCCTCGCGTGGAATATCGCGGACATCTGCCAGTGCATTCTCGCCCTTATCAATATCCCGGTGTGCGTGATACTCGGCGGCGTGGCCTTCCGGGCGCTGGACGACTACATGTCGCAGAAGAAAGCCGGACAGAATCCGGTCTTCCTCGCGAAAAGCGTCGGCGTCACGGAACACACGGATTTCTGGCAGGAAAAGCCCCTGAAAAAGTGACGAATAACGATAAAAACGCGCCGTCGGAACTCCCGGCGGCGTGTTTGCTTTATTCAATTGGCGCTTTGCTGTCGCGCGTCGATGTGCTCATTGACAGTCGTAATCAACTGGGCCACGTCGAACGGCTTCGCGATGTGCTGATTCATGCCGCTTTCCATGGACATCTTGCGGTCTTCGTCCCGTGCGTTGGCGCTCAGGGCGATAATGGGAATGTCGGCGGTGTCGGGGCGCCCGAGCGCCCGAATGGCCCGGGTCGCCTCGTAGCCGTTCATGACGGGCATTTGGATATCCATCAGGACAAGGTCGAAATACCCCGGCGGGTGGTTGTTGAAGGCGTCCACGGCGTCGCAGCCGTCGGGCACCGATTCCACTAGGAATCCCGCCTCTTCCAGAATCGTTTCCGCGAGCATTCTGTTAATTTCGATATCCTCTACCAGCAGAATACGGCGTTCCCCGCGCGCCTTGTAAATTGCCTCCGGCTGCGGCGGGGGATTGCCGACACTGTCGGGTTCCGAACTCCCCGACACGATTTTCATCGGGAGGCCTACCGTAAAGGTACTGCCCTTGCCTTTCTGGCTGTCGACGTGGATGGAGCCGCCCATAATATTCAACAGCGTTTTCGTGATAGTCAGGCCCAGCCCGGTGCCGATTTTGCCTGTCTGCGTCGAACTCTGCTCGCGCTCGAAGGCGTCGAACATCTTGCGGCGGAACTCGTCGGAAATCCCGGGGCCGTTGTCGGCGACGCGGAACTCGTAGCGGGCGTAACCGGAATCCGAGACCTGTTTCCGGCGCGCCGAAATCGTGACGGTACCGTAGTCGGGCGTGAACTTGACCGCGTTGCTGACGAGATTCCCCATCACGCGCCGGAAGCGCAGGGCGTCCACGTACACCTCCTCGTCCTGCAGGTCTATCTCTTTTTTGAGGAAGATGTGCTTTTTCTCCATGTCGCCGCGGAACATGTCCAGCACGATGTGCAACTGTTCGCGCAGTCGGCAACGCTCCGCCTTGAGTTCGATTCGCCCGTAGCCGATTTGGCTCATTTCGAGCAAATCGTCAATCAGGGCGAGCATGTGCCGGTTGGATTCGTCCACTTTCGAGAGGTAGCCTTGCAGGCGTTCGGGTTCGGAGATGTGACGCTTGGCGAGTTCCGTAAAGCCCATAATGGCGTTCATGGGCGTGCGGATGTCGTGG
>CAMHDB010000209.1 GCA_946183715.1 uncultured Oscillibacter sp. | reverse complement strand
AAGTCCATCATCAACCCCCGGCAGATTCCCATCGTACACGAGATTTACACCCCCAAGCCCAAGGACATCATTTTCGCCGAGAAGGTCGTGCGCGAAATCGACGAGAAGAAGGCGCAGGGAATCGGCGTGTTCACCGTCGACGGCAAGATGATTGATATCGCGTTCTACGACGGCGCGAAGCGGACGCTTGCGCTCGCGAAGGCGTCGGGCGTCTACAACGGCGACTTGTGAGAGGGGGCGGAAGTTATGATTAACGCGGTAGGCAGAGACATTCCCGATGAAATCCTGAAAATCACGGGCAAGGAGCCGTTTCAGGGCAATTTCTACAAGGAAGGCAAGATTTTCACGAAGGCGGGGCCGTCCATCCGGCCCGTCATGGACAACCGCCACAGCAAACTCCTGAAGAGTATCCGGGAGGCGCTGGAGAAGTGCGGCGCGCACGACGGCATGACGGTTTCCTTCCACCACCATTTCCGCGAGGGCGACCTGATTGTCAACATGGTCATGAAGGAAATTCATGACATGGGCCTCAAGGATATCACCATCTGCGCCAGTTCGCTGGGCAAGGCCCACGACCCGCTCGTGCCCATGATTGAGGACAGCACGATTACGAATATTGAATCGTCGGGCGTGCGCGGCAAAATCGGGGAGTCGATTTCCAAGGGCAAGCTGAAAGGCCTCGCCATTATGCGTTCGCACGGCGGGCGCGTCCGGGCGATTACCACCGGCGAAAGCAAAATCGACATCGCCTTTATCGGTGCGCCGACCTGCGACGACTACGGCAACTGTCGCGGAATCGGCGGGAAGGCCGACTGCGGCGTGTTGTCGTATGCAATCGTGGACGGCAACCACGCCAATTACTGCGTGGCAATCACGGACTGTCTGGTACCGTACCCGAATCTGCCCGCGCACATCTCCCAGACGAAAATTGACTACGTGGTAGTCGTGGACGAAATCGGCATACCGTCGAAAATCGCCACGGGCGCGGCGAAACCCACCACCGACCAGCGTAAACTCTTAATGGCCCAATACTGTACGGATGTCGTGGTCAACACGCCGTGGTTTAAGGATGGCTTTTCGTATCAGACGGGCGTCGGCGGGGCGTCGATTGCCTCGACACAGTATCTGGCCGAAATCATGCGGGAGCGCAATATTAAAATGGGCTTCGGCGTCGGCGGCCTGACGAAAGCCATGTGCAAACTCCTCGACGACGGTATGGCGCGCGTCATGCTCGACGTGCAGGACTTCGACCTTGACGCCGTGGCAAGTCTGCGGAACGTCAACCACCACCGGATTACCGCCGGGGCCTACGCCAACCCGCTCAACAAGGGCGCGTTCGTCAATAAGCTGGACTACGTGGTACTCGCGTCGCTGGAAGTCGACGTGCATTTCAACTGCAACGTGGTCGTAGGCTCCGACGGCATGATTACGGGCGCGCAGGGCGGACACCCCGACACGGCACAGGGCGCGAAATGCGCGATTGTCATTTGTCCGCTGTTGCAGGGGCGTATTCCGGCGATTTGCACGGACGTGACAACCGTCACGACCCCGGGCGAATCCATCGACGTAGTAGTAACCGACTACGGCGTGGCGGTCAACCCGGCGCGTCAGGACATTCTCGACGCCCTGAAGGCCTGCGGCAAGATTCCGCTGAAGACCATCGAGGAACTCCGCGACATTGCCTATTCTATCGTCGGCGAACCGCGCAAGGTGGAGTTCGGCGAGCGCGTCGTAGGGATTATCGAGGCCCGCGACGGTACCATTATGGACGTAGTACGCGAGGCGAAAGATTTCGCTTTTGAGGACTAATCGCATGTAGTCCCGCCCCATGCGGGCATGAAATTGAGGACTAATGGACTAATCGCAATCGGCAATAACGGGAAAGGCCGCTCATATTGAGTGGCCTTTTCTGTCGGAGGGATTATGGAAGAACGGGAAGTGACGCTTCCGGAGGTACTGGAAGCGCGGGAGAACCGCGCCGCGCGGCAACAGGACTTGTTATCGGAATACGGTATGCCGCTGGTGTCGTACACGATGAATATCGCGGGGCCTGTCAAGAACAGCGCGCGCATACGGCGGGGATTCCTGCTGGGCGAGCGCCTTCTACACGGACAGTTCGCGCGGGCGCGCGCGGCTTGCGTACACGAGGAGCGTATCGACACGCCGACGGGCTGCGAGGGGCTGTACGTGGTCGACACCGGCGCGGCGCGCTTGAAGCGGCTGACGGAGGAAATTGAGGAGTACGGCGCACTCGGGCGGCTGTTCGACATGGACGTACTGTCGCCGGAGGGCGTCAAACTGGACAGGGCCGTACCGCGTCGGTGCTTGATTTGCGGCGGGGACGCGAAAGCCTGCGCGAGCCGGCGTATACACACCGTGGCGGAACTGCGGGAGCGGACGCGCGAAATCTTAGACGCGGCGCTGTCACAACACGACGCCGAGACTGTCGCGGGGCTGGCGTGTCGGGCGTTACTCTACGAAGTCTGCGTGACGCCGAAGCCGGGGCTGGTAGACCGCGACAACAGCGGCAGTCACCGCGATATGGACATCTACACGTTTCTGCGGAGTACGTCGGCGCTGTGGCCGTATTTCGCCGACTGCGCCCGTACCGGACAGCGTACCGCCGCGCGTCCGGCCCGCGAGACGTTCGACGCGCTACGCCTGCGGGGCAAGGTGGCCGAAATCGAAATGCTCTCGGCGACGGGCGGCGTCAACACGCACAAAGGCGCGATATTCTCCATGGGCCTGCTCTGCGGCGCGCTGGGGCGGCTGGACAGGGAACGGTGGCGTATTCCGGAAGCGGTGCTGTCGGAGGCGGCGAATATGGCGCGGGGGGTGTCAGAGCGCGACTTCTCCGGGAGTACGCATACCGCCGGGGAGCGGCTTTACAGGGAATACGGCGTGACGGGAGTACGCGGAGAGGCGGAGGCGGGCTTTCCGGCGGTATTGGAATACGGTTTACCCGTACTGGAAGCGGGCCTCGCGGCGGGGAAATCGCCGGACGAGGCGGGCGGCGCGGCGCTGTTGTCGATACTCCTTCACACCGCCGACACGAATCTGCTTGCGCGGGGCGGTATGGAGACTTGCAAGGCGCTTGTCGCGGACTTGCGCACGCTGTCGGGCGCGGACGCCGACACCCTGCGTACACTCGACCGCGACTTTATACGGCGGAACCTGTCGCCGGGGGGGAGCGCCGATTTGCTGTCGCTGTGCTGGATGTTGCACTTTTTGAGGGAGGCTTCTAACAGTTAACACCAGTTTCCAAGATTTAGGACGCCTTGAGGAAAGCGAAAGTCAGAGATT
>CAMHDB010000208.1 GCA_946183715.1 uncultured Oscillibacter sp. | reverse complement strand
CAGTTCGAGCGGCGGTTCACTTACTTTGTCTCAAAAACTTGGAAACTGGTGCTGTTAGAAGTCCCTTTCTGATACGTGACGCGCAATCGCCAATTGTGCCGAAAGTGTATCATATGCGGCATGGCTTGTCAACCGTGTAAAGCCTCCCCGTGTCGAGCGGGAAGAGTCCCGCAAAAAAACGCTTGACAGAATCGGGCGGACGTGTTAAATTTGCTAGGTTATCCCACACGGCGGCGGACTGCCGGTTCGTGCGCGCGCGTCAGCCGACGGGGCGAGGCCGCCGGAGGTACAACGAAACCAGTACAGGAGGAATCCAACATGGCAAATTCCAGCATTGTCTCCATGAAGTCCCTGCTCGAAGCGGGCGTCCATTTCGGGCACCAGACCCGCCGCTGGAACCCCAAAATGGCCCCGTATATCTACACGGAGCGCAACGGCATTTACATTGTCGATTTGCAGAAGACCGTCCGCAAGCTCGAGGAGGCCTACAACTTTGTCCGCGAGCTGTCGGAGAGCGGGCAGTCGCTGTTGTTCGTGGGCACCAAGAAGCAGGCGCAGGACGCCATCCGCGAGGAGGCCACCCGCTGCGGACAGTATTTCGTCAACGCGCGCTGGCTCGGCGGCATGATGACCAACTTCAAGACCATGCGGACGCGCGTCGACCGCCTCAACCAGTTGAAGCGCATGCAGGAGGACGGCACGTTCGACATGCTTCCCAAAAAGGAAGTCATGAAGCACCTCGGCGAGATTGCCAAGCTCGAAAAGTACCTCGGCGGCGTCAAGGACATGAAGACCCTCCCGGGCGCGCTGTTCATCGTCGACACCCGCAAGGAGCGCAACGCCATTGCCGAGGCGCACAAGCTCCATATCCCCGTCGTGGCTATCGCCGACACCAACTGCGACCCCGACGAAATCGACTATGTCATCCCCGGCAACGACGACGCAATCCGCGCCATCAAGCTCATTTCGTCCATTATGGCCAACGCCATGCTCGAAGGCCGTCAGGGCGAACAGACCGAGGAGGCCGCCGCGGCGGACGCCGGGGAGGAAGTCCCGGAGAGCGCGGAAGCGTGAATATAAGGCAGTAAGGAGTAGGAATTATGGCATTCACAGCGGCAGACGTGAAGACCCTGCGCGAGATGACCGGCGTAGGAATGATGGATTGCAAGAAGGCCCTCTCCGCGACCGACGGCGACATGGACAAGGCCGTCGAATGGCTCCGCGAAAAGGGCATGGCGGCGTCGGCGAAGAAGGCCGGGCGTATCGCGGCGGAAGGCATGGCCTACGCGGCGGTGATTGACGGCGTGGGCGTGGTCGTGGAAGTCAACGCCGAGACCGATTTCGTCGGCAAGAACGAGAAGTTTGTCGATTTCGTCAAGGGCGTGGCGGCGACCGTCGCCAAGGAGAACCCCGCCGACCTCGACGCCCTCATGAACGCGAAGTACAACGGCACCGACAAGACCGTACTCCAGCAGCAGCAGGAAATGGTTCTCGTTATCGGCGAGAACATCAAGGTACGGCGTTTCGCGCGGTTCGCCGACGGCGTGTCCGTGGCGTATGTCCACGCGGGCGGCAAAATCGGCGTGCTGGTGAATCTGGAAACCAGTCTCCCGGCGGAACAGGTCGTGACGGCGGGCAAGGATGTCGCCATGCAAATCGCGGCGCTGAACCCGCGCTTCTGGGACAAGTCGCAGGTCTCCGGCGACGTGCTCGCCGAGGAAAAGAAAATCATGCTGGCCCAGATGGACAACGACCCCAAAATGGCCGGAAAGCCCGCGCAGGTCAAGGAAAAAATCGTGGCGGGCAAGATGGATAAGTTCTATGCGGAAAGCTGTCTCATGCAACAGCAGTTCGTGAAGAACGAACCCAATGTCAAACGCACGGTGGAAGAATATCTCACCGCCGCCGCCAAGGCCCTCGGCGGTACTATCACCTTCAAGGACGCGGTACGCTTCGAGAAGGGCGAGGGAATCGAGAAGAAAGAGGAGAATTTCGCGGCGGAAATCGCCTCCCTTGTCAAAGGGGCCTGATATACGGCAAACTTTGCCGCCCGCCGCCCGGTCAAGGCGCGGCCACCGCTTTCGAGCGTAATCGCAACAGCGCCGGATTCGACCGTACAGGCCGAATCCGGCGCTTTGTCACAAGGCGTGTAAAGTTGCTCTCCCTCACCCCACGAGGGCGCGCTCTAAAACCCGCGACACGGCCTCCGCGCCCTCGAACGCGTCCGCGCTCAAGTCCCGGAACAGGTCGCCCAGACACGGGTCGGGCGTGCCGTCCGCCGCGCGCGCGTAGTTCATCGCCGTACACGCCGCGCTGTGGTAGCGTTCCCGCAACGCCGGGAGCCACTTCCCCACGTAGATTTTCTCCGCGCACACCGCCGGGGAATACGCCTCCCCGGTAATCAGATAGTACACGGCCAGCAGCCTCCGGGCGCGCGCGGCGGCCTGCGACACAAGCCCCCACAGTGTTTGTCGGGCCCAGAGCGGGGCCTGTCGGGCGAGGGCCTGTAGCTGTCGCTTCTCGGCCTGTTCGTCCTCCACGAACCCCGCCACAACCGCCGTGTCCGTCTCGGCCTCCGTGCCCATACAGCACGGGTTCGGCTGTGCGCCCACCGCCATACTTTCCGCTTTGGCGTCCGGTGCCGCCAGCATGCCTTGCGCGTCCGCGTCCGACGCCAGTACCACGCCCTCCGCCTTCGCGCCGTCGCGCAACGCCTTTCCGACTACGTCCGCGCCCGGCCACGGATTCAGCGTCGGCGCCACCCGCCGCCATACGTCCCGTTCCATAACTCCAACCCCTTTCCGTACAGTCTATTCCGGACGCCCCGCGCGCGTTCGCCTTGAATTTTTCGAAAAAAGGGCTTGCAATCGCGCCGGAGGCGTGGTAGAATAGTCCCCGCTTGCGCCGGGTGAAAGCCCGGCCGGGTAATCCGATTCCGAAAGGGGTGAACGAGAGCATGAAGGAAGGAATCCATCCCAGTTACCAGCAGACTACGATTACTTGCGCCTGCGGTAATGTAATTGAGACAGGTTCCACTAAGAAGGATATCAAGGTGGAAGTCTGCTCAAAGTGTCACCCCTTCTTCACGGGCAAGCAGAAGCTGGTCGACACCGGCGGACGCGTGGCCAAGTTCAACAAGCGCTTCGGCCTCAGCCAGTGAAACAGGGCGTCCGGTCCGTCTCCGACGGGCCTTTTTTCGTACATGGAGTACAACAGGCCTTTGCCGCACATGGGAGGCTTTTAACAGTTAAAAGAAACTTGTAAAAGGTTTCTAAAAGTTATTAAATTTAAGGAAGGAGGCGAGCCGTTAGGAAAATTTACT
>CAMHDB010000207.1 GCA_946183715.1 uncultured Oscillibacter sp. | reverse complement strand
CGGACATCAATTCGCGGAAGGCGACGTAGCTGACGGCGTCGGCGGCGTTCGGGGGACTGTCGGGAAACGAGATTTCCCGGACGCGTTCCAGCGTAAATGGGGCGGGGGTCTGTTCTTCTACGGTGACGCTGACTGTTTCGGGGGTATTGCCCGCTGTCTGGACGTTACCGCCGGGGGCAATCGCCATCCAGAAAGCCATAAATCCACTGAATAAGCGTTGAAGCATTGCATTCCACCTGTCCTCTTTCGTGATGGGGTTTCGCGCACAGAAAAGAGTACAGGAATCGACGGATTCTGTCAAGTTTTTTTTGCATGGAGTTCCAGAATTTTCTAACGGGCGCGGCGCCGGAACGCCACTTTGCAAAGTGTCAGGGCGCGAAAAAGCCTCCCCCAGTCAACGGGGGAGGCGGGCGCGTCAGGTTCACAACAGCGGAATTTCGGCCTCTTCACAGGCGCGGACGGTTTCGGCGTCCCAGAGGCCTACTTGTACTTCGCCGATATGGCAGGCCTCTAACAACAGCATGCACAGCCGGGAGGCCCCGATTCCGCCGCCAATGGACTGCGGCAAATCGCCGTTGAGCAGCATTTGATGGAACAGCAGGAAACGCACGTCCTCGCGATTCGCGGCGGCGAGCTGACGCCGGAGGGCGTCGGCGTCGACGCGGATGCCCATCGTAGAGAGTTCGCAGGCGCGTTTCAGGACGGGATTCCACATGAACAGGGTGCCGTTGAGTTCCCAGTCGTCGCAATCGGGGGCGCGGAGGGCGTGGGGCGCGCCGGAGTTGAGCGCGGGGCCGATATTCGTCAGAAAGACGGTTCTGTGAAGGCGGCAGATTTCGGTTTCGCGTTCCTCGGGGGTGTACTCCGGAAAACGGTCTTCGAGTTCCTGCGCGGTGAGGAAATACACGTCGCGGTCGGGGCGGAACGTGACCGCCGGGAAGGCTTTCCGGAGGGCCTCGGCAGAATCACAGATACAGGTCACGATATCGCGCACGGTGTCGCGGAGGTACTGCGTCTCGCGGTTTTGGGGGTCGATATGCTTTTCCCAGTCCCACTGGTCGACGTAGACGGAGCGCATATTGTCGGGGGCCACGTCGGGGCGGATGGTGTGTACGGAGGCGTACAGCCCGGTGCCAAGTTTGAACTCGTAGCGCTTGAGGGCGACGCGGGCCCATTTCGACAGGGAGTGTACAAGTTCGGCGTGGGCGTTGATAGCGGGGATGTCGAACGAAACGGCGGGCCCGGCGGCGATGGGGGTCTCGTTGAAGCCGCTCGCGTGGTCGACGAACAGCGGCGCGCGGACTTCGCGCAAGTTGAGACAGTCAGCGAGGCGGCGCGGGAACTCCTGCCGAATCAGCGTGATAGCGCGCTGTAATTCGCCGCTGGTGAGGCGGGGGCGGTAGCCCTCCGGGATGATAAGATTGCTCATGATTCCTCGACTTCCTTTCCGCTACAGCCTTGCAAGGCCGGCTTTCAGACGCCGCAAGGTTTCCTCTTTGCCTAAGATATGGCACAGTTCGACGGCCCCGCCGGGCGTGACGGCCCTGCCGGATACGGCGATTCTGACGGGCCACAACAGGGTAGCGTTTTTGACGCCCAGTGCCCCGGCGAGGGGAAAGAGCGTGTCGTGTATGGCGTCGAGCGTCCAGTCGTGGACGGCCTCCAGCGCGGGAATCGCCGCTTCCAGCATGGTTTTCGATACGTCGGGGTTCGTCTTGGACTTTTTATTGGTGAACAGCGCGGTATCGTAATCGGGGAGGGCGTCGAAGAAGTCGACTTTCTCCGGGATGTCGGAGAGTTTTTCGCAACGGGCCTGTAGAAGCGCGGCGATTTCGGCGGTATCGACCGCCGGATTTTGTACGGCGCGCCGGATATAGGGTTCGGCGGCGCGGGCGAAGTCCTCCGGGGACATGGCGCGTAAATAAGACGCGTTGAAATAGGTGAGCTTGTCAATATCGAAAATGGCGGGGGACTTGGAGATACCCGCGATATCGAACGCCTCGGAGAGTTCGGAGAGGGTAAAGAACTCCTTTTCGGCGAGTTCGCCGCGCGGAGACCAGCCCAGCAGGGCGACATAGTTCAGTACCGCCGGGGTGAGGTAGCCTTGTGCAATCAAGTCCTCGTAGGAGGGGTCGCCGTGGCGTTTCGACATCTTATTATGGGCGTCGCGCATGACGGGGGAGCAGTGGACGTACTCCGGGATTTCCCAGCCGAAGGCCTCGTAGAGCAGGTTGTATTTCGGCGCGGAGGCAAGGTATTCGCTTCCGCGTACTACGTGCGTAATGCCCATCAGATGGTCGTCGACGACGTTGGCGAAGTTGTACGTGGGCAGTCCGTCGCGTTTGAGCAAAACTTGGTCGTCCATTTCGCGGTTTTCGACGGTGATGTCGCCGAAAGACACGTCGTGGAACGTCGTGGAGCCCTCGCGGGGGATTTTCTGCCGGACGACGAACGGTTCCCCGGCGTCGGCTTTCGCGTCAGATTCGGCGCGGGAGAGGGTACGGCACGGGTCGTCCTCGCGGTCGAAGTCGCCGGAGGCACACTTCTCGCAGAAACAGCGGTAGGCCGCGCCTTTGTCTACGAGTAAGTTGGCGTAAAGTCCGTAGAGTTCGCGCCGTTCGGACTGGATATACGGCCCGACAGGCCCGCCGATATCGGGTCCCTCGTCGTGGTCGAGACCGCACTCTTTGAGGGTTCTGTAGATGACTTCCGTCGCGCCCTCTACAAGCCGGTTCTGGTCGGTGTCCTCGATACGCAGAATGAACGTGCCGCCGCTGTGGCGGGCAATCAGCCATGTATAGAGGGCGGTACGCAGGTTTCCGACGTGCATATACCCGGTTGGGGACGGCGCAAAGCGTGTGCGGACTTTCCCGCGGGGAATACGCGCTTCCAATTCTTCCAATGTCATGAGGTTTCCTCCCTGTAGGCTCTTATGGTTCTATTATCCCTGTTTTTGGCGGAATGTCAAGCGGGAAATCGCGCAAAAAAGCCGCCGTAACGGCGGCTTTCTATGGCAGGGGCAGAAGGACTTGAACCCTCGGCACGCGGTTTTGGAGACCGCTGCTCTACCAACTGAGCTATACCCCTATTTCGCTTCCGTGTGGACGGAAAGCGGCTTAGGAAAAGTGGTGGGCCTTCAGGGACTCGAACCCGGGACCGACCGGTTATGAGCCGGCTGCTCTGACCAACTGAGCTAAAGGCCCGTCGGGTATTCTAAAAGGAAAGCCGCCACGCCGTGTGGCGGCTTGTGGCTCCCCCTGTTGGGCTCGAACCAACAACCCCGCGGTTAACAGCCGCGTGCTCTACCATTGAGCTAAGGAGGAATATGTCAG
>CAMHDB010000206.1 GCA_946183715.1 uncultured Oscillibacter sp. | reverse complement strand
GAATCAGCAAAATTTTGACCATCAATCTGAACGACATGGCGAAGCAGTTGAAACTAAACTGACGCGAAAGGGACGTGACGTTATGGGATTCTTTGACAAGCTGAAAAAAATCACGAACAATGTCTTTGGCTCGGGCTTTACGGAAGCCGACGAGAACTTTTTCGACGAACTGGAAGAAAACCTCATACTGGCCGATGTCGGCATGGAGACCGCCACCGACGCCGTAGAGGAATTGCGGAAGATTGTCAGGCGCGACGGTCTCCGCGACGCGGAGGAAATCCGCTGGACGCTCCGCGTGATTCTCGAAGGACAGATGAGCGTCGGCAGTCCGGAACTGGACTTGACTCCGTCCCCGGCGGTGATACTCTTTGTGGGCGTCAACGGCGTCGGAAAGACGACCTCTATCGGGAAACTGGCCTACTATCTGCGCCGGAGGAAGCGGAAGAAAGTGCTCTTATGCGCGGCGGACACGTTCCGGGCCGCCGCCGGGGAACAGCTCGAAATCTGGGCGCAAAGGGCCTCTTGCGACATTATCCGGCAGAAGGAGGGCACCGACCCCGGCGCGGTACTGTTCGACACCCTGCAGGCCGCCAAGGCGCGTAAAATGGACGTGGTGCTCGTCGACACCGCCGGACGCCTGCACAACAAGGCGAATCTGATGGCGGAACTTTCCAAACTGCGAAAAATCATCGACCGCGAATGCCCCGATTCCGCCCGGGAAACCTTACTGGTACTCGACGCCACCACCGGACAGAACGGGTTGATTCAGGCGCGGCAGTTCCGCGACGCCGCCGGACTGACCGGGCTTGTCCTGACAAAGCTCGACGGCACGGCCAAGGGCGGAATCGTGATACCCGTCACCAAAGAACTGGGCGTCCCGGTGAAGCTGGCGGGCGTGGGGGAGGCTATCGGCGACCTGCAGCCGTTCGACGCCCGCGCCTATCTGGAAGCCGTCATTTGAGTACACGGAAAGGAGAGAACGTCATGCTCAGAGAGGACGGGCGGCAGTTGAACGAACTGCGCCCCGTAATCATCACGCCGAACTACAGCAAATTCGCCGAGGGAAGCTGTCTCGTCGAGTGCGGCGACACGAAAGTGCTCTGTTGCGCGAGCGTCGGCTACCGGGTACCGTTCCACGTCCCGCGCGGCGAGGGATGGGTCACGGCGGAGTATTCCATGTTGCCGCGCGCCAACCGCGAGCGCGAGAACCGCGACATTTCCAAACTGAAACTCTCCTCCCGCTCCGCCGAGATTCAGCGCCTTATCGGGCGTTCCCTCCGCTCCGCCGTCGACATGACGCGCCTCGGGGAACATACGATTACCGTCGACTGCGACGTGATTCAGGGCGACGGCGGGACGCGCACCGCGTCCGTGACGGGCGGCTTTGTGGCGCTGGCGCTGGCGTGCCGCTGGCTGATGGAGGAACGCGAAATTTTCACGTCCCCGATACTGCACTATGTGACCGGAATCAGCGCGGGCATCGTCGACGACTACGCCATGCTCGACTTGCGCTACAGTGAGGACAGCCGCGCGCAGGTCGACATGAATTGTGTCATGAACGAGCTGGGCGAAATCATAGAAATTCAGGGCACGGGCGAGGGCCGCGCGTTCAGCGTGAGCGAACAGCAGGAGTTGCTCCGCCTGTGCGCCAAGGGCAACAAGGAACTGCTGGCGATACAGCGTCAGGCGCTGGGAGGAAAGCTGTAATGTCGGAAAAATTTGTACTGGCGACGCATAACCCGGGGAAGCTCCGCGAAATGCGGGAGATTCTGTCGGAACTGGGTGTGGAAGTGGTATCTCCGGAGGAACTCGGCCTGACGGTGGACGTGGAGGAGACCGGGGAGACGTTCGCCGAAAACGCGATGTTGAAGGCGAAAGCGGTCTGCGCGCAGACGGGCCTCCCGGCCATTGGGGACGATTCGGGGCTTTGCGTGGACGTGCTCAACGGCGGGCCGGGGGTGTACTCGGCGCGCTACGGCGGCGAGTCGATTTCCGACGGGGAGCGGAACAAACTGCTTTTGGAGAGCGTCAAAGGACAGGGCCGCCGCGACGCGCATTTCACCTGCGCGATTGCGTGCGCCTTCCCGAACGGCGACACCCTCACGGCGGAGGAACAGTGTAACGGCGTCATCAGCTATATCCCCATGGGGACGGGCGGCTTCGGCTACGACCCGGTTTTCAACTACCCGCCGAAACTGAAGACATTCGCGCAAATGACGCCCGAGGAGAAATCGGAGGTATCGCACAGGGGAAAGGCGTTGCGGGCATTCGCCGAAACGCTGGGGGCGTATTTGAGCGAGCGCGCATGGAACGAACTGGAAGCCGAAAAGCAACGCGCGGAAGAAGAAACCGCGCCGGAAACCCCTGAAACGGCGGAGAACCCGGAAGCGGCGGCGGAAATCACGGAAACCGCGCCGGAAGCGGCGGCGGAAACTCCGGAAGCCGTGCCGAAAAAGAGGCCGAAAACGGTACCACATCGTCCCAACTACAGCCAGAAAAAGAAGAAGCGGAAGAGACATCACTGACCAACTGGGGGCAAAGCATGACACCGAAAGAACGTGCCCGCTTACGGGGGCTTGCGAACGGTATCGACACCGTTTTACAAATCGGCAAGGACGGAATCGGGGATACGCTGATTCATCAGGCCGACATCACGCTGGAAGCGCGCGAACTCATCAAGGGGCGCGTACTCGACACCTGTATGGACTACACGCCGCGCACGGCGGCGGAGGCGTTAGCGGCGGCGACGAACAGCGAGGTAGTACAGGTTATCGGCTCGAAATTCGTCCTGTACCGCAAGAGGAACGAGGCGCCGAAAAAAGCGGAGCCGTCCGCGCGGAAGAGGAATCGTCCCCGGAAAGCGGAGGCGTTCCGGAACAACGGCGCGCGCAAGTCCCGCGACTTCGGGCAACGTAAGTCCCTCAACGCCGACGCTTTCGGACAGCGCAAGCCACGGAACAGTAACGCCTCCCGAAACGGCGGCGCGCGCAAGTCCCGCGACGGCACCGCCTTCGGAGAGCGTAGGCCGCACGACAGCGCACGGAATCCCGGGAACGGTAGCGCGCGCAATCCCCGCAACGGCGGCGCCCCCCGGAAGGCCAATCCCCGCAACGGCGGCGCGCGGCCCGACCGGAAAACCCGGAAGTGAGGATACCACCCATGAAAATCGGAATTTACGGCGGCACCTTCAACCCGCCGCACTTGGGACATATCGCGGCGGCGCGGACGGTCATCGAGACGCTCGGCCTCAAAGAACTGTACCTGATTCCCGCCGGACTGCCTCCGCATAAGACACTCCCCGCCGGGTCTCCCGAACCCGAAAAGCGTCTGGCCATGACCCGTATGGCCGGGGAACAG
>CAMHDB010000205.1 GCA_946183715.1 uncultured Oscillibacter sp. | reverse complement strand
TTTCGGCTCCGGTCTGCGTCAGCGTCACGGACACGCTCCCGCCCTCCGGCGTGAACTTGTAGGCGTTGCTGATGAGGTTCAGCAGGACGCGGTTGAGGCGGTTCATGTCGCAGAGTACCATTTTGTTTTGCAGTCCGTCCGCCGTGACGGTGTAGTGGAGACGCTTGGCCTCCATCTGCGTCGAGAACAGGTCGCGCACCTCGTCCATGCCCTGTACGAGACTGCACGGCGCGGGTTCGAGTTCCATTTTCCCGCTCTCGATACGGCTCATTTCCAGTACGTCATTGATGAGCGCGAGCAGGTGGCGGCTCGACGCGTCGATTTTCGTCAGGTACTCGGAGACTTTCGGCGGAATGTCGGCCTCCTTCTGGGAGAGCGTCGTATAGCCTATGATTGCGTTCATCGGCGTGCGAATATCGTGGCTCATGTTGGACAGGAACGTACTTTTGGCGCGGTTGCTCTGTTCGGCCTCGATTTTCTGCAACTCCATCCTGCGCTCGCGCTCCTGCATGAGGTTGTACAGGTTGAACATGATGTAGAGCGACAGGGCAATCAGGGCCATTTGCGCCATACTGTTTCTAAGTAAGGCGTCGTCGACTTGATTCATCTGGCTTTGCAGATAATAGGTGGTGTCCTTCTGCTCCGTCGGCGACAGCGACACGCCGTGTTCGCCGAGTTCCTGATAGTTGTAGTCGCTCAGATTGTTGAGCACAAGCTGCGTGGTGTCCTTGGTGGCCTCGCGTACCCAGAGCGTGGAAATGAACAGAATCAGGAACAACAGCGTAATCCATACGACCGTCGACTTGCCGAAGCGCTGTTGGGTATCGCGCTGGAAGATGTAGCGGAAGAAGGCGAAACCCAGTACGCTCCACGCCACGAGAATGAGGTAGGATTCCGTGGTCAGGGCGCTGACTGTCCAGAAGTTGGGCACGAGGAAGTAGAGGAAGAACAGCAGGGAGGTGACAATGCCAATCATGCCCGTGATTTGTATGCCGAGGCGGTTGTTGTCGCGGGCGAGCTTGTAGGCGACGGCGGAGGTATACGCGTAGGCGATGGTCGCGCCGATGGTGTTCACGTCGACAATCCAGCCGATAGCGGTACGTCCAAAGAAGGGAATCGGCAGGGAGACGGCCATAATGAAGAGAATCGCGTTTTTGGGGGCGCGGGCCTTGTTGAGTTCCCCGAACCACTCCGGGAGAAGGCCGTCGCGGGCCATGGAGTAAATGAGGCGGCTGGCGGCGACGGAGTTGCCGACGAGGCCCGTCACGACCCCGGCGACAATCGTAAAGCCCAGTATGACCAAGCCCGTGTCGCCCAACAGCTCGCGGACGGCGAAGAACGTCGGGAGGCCTTTCAGGCCCGGGAGTTTGCCGATGTCGGCGATGTAGGTATCCCAGTGGGAGTAGCCCGCCGGGAGGACGGAGGCCGCCAGCTCCGTGAGGAGGATGTAGGCAAGGGTGCCCGTCAGGACGGCGGCGAGCAGGACGCGGAAGGACTTTTTCGGGGGGAAGCGGAACTCCTCCGCCGAGTGCGAGACGGATTCAAAGCCCACGAAGGCCCACGGAGAGAGCGCGGCGATTTTGAAGACTTGCGCGGCGTGATTCTGCCCGGGGGCGAAGTAGGGGCGGAAGTGGTACAGCCTCCGGCCCCCCAGCCAACAGCCCATATGCTCCCGGATAACCGCCCCGCCGCCTATCAGGATTCCGGCCACGAGTACGAGCGCCGAGACGGTCTGGACGCGCGCGGTGAACTTCCCGCCCCGGATACAGGCGAAGCCGAGGAGTTCCAGCGCCGCCAGCGACAGCATGATTTCGCCGAAATACACGTCGAAGCCCGCTATCTGGTAGTGGAAGCCGACTTGGAACAAGTCCCCGAGGAGATTCCGGAACACCAGCGGAAGGGCGGTGGCGTTGGCCCACGTAATGGCCATGTAGACGAGCACGAGGAACCACGCGCTCAGGAAGCCGTGGTCGTAGCCGAAGACTTTTTTGGTATAGGTGAACGTGCCCCCGGCGTCCGGGTAGCGCGACATGAGGTAGTGGTAATTGACGCCGATAATCAGCATGATGGCGCCGCCTAGGAGCGTGCCTAGTAGAGTACCGAGGGGCCCGGCGATGGGCAGAAAGGTTGTCCCGGGCATGACGAACGCCCCCCAGCCGACCGCGCAACCGAAGGACAGCGCCCACACGTTCAGCGGGGACAAGTAGCAGGGCAGTCGACCCTTTTCGTTTTTGGCGTTGACAGTATCCACGCGGAATCACATCCTTTATACACTCCCGGTGGAGGCGGAAACCGGATTTTGAGAAATACCTGCAATTTTGTATCATATCATAAAGGAAGGAGGAAAGCAAGCGAAATTTTCGAGGGGGGAGAGAAACAAACTTTTTGACCATGTTTTACGGGAATTTTTCAACGTATCCGCAATTTTTTATTCGCTTTGCGTTTTTGCCTGTTAAAGTTCCGAAACCGGGAGGGGAAAAATTCGCGCCGAAAAAATCGAAAAACAGTCTTGCGAAACGGCCCCCGGAATGGTATATTTATGGAGGGGAACGGAATCCGCCCCTCCGGAGGTGACAGCATGAAAAAAATATTGATTGTCGACGACGCGGCGTTCATGCAGAAAGTGACCAGCGCGGTACTCTCTATCCGCTATCAGGTCATTTGCGCGTCGTCCGGACAGGAGGCCGTCCGCCTCTACGAGAAAGAACACCCCGACTTGATTATTTCCGACCTGTACATGCCGGACATGACGGGCCTCGAACTACAACGGATTTTGCGCGACCAGTACGACCGGGTGATTCCGATTGTATTCATCACGTCCGACGAGCATCAGGAAAGCGAGAGCCTCGGACTGGCCGCCGGCGCTATCGACTACATCCGCAAGCCCTTCAAGCCCGAAGTCCTGCTCCGGCGTATCGACAACGCCATGCGGCAGATTGAGAACGCCGAACAAATCCGCGGCCTGCGTACCGTCCTTGAGACCGACCCCATGACGGGCCTCCTCAACAAGGCATTCGTCCAGAAGACCCTCACGGAAGTCTGCGCCAAGGAGAACGGCGTGCTCATGATGGTAGACTTGGACAGCTTCAAACTCGTCAACGACCTCTACGGCCACGACATGGGCGACAAGGTGCTCATCCGGTTCGGCGAAATCCTGCGCTGTATCATCCGCACATCCGACGTGGCCGGGAGAGTCGGCGGCGACGAGTTCATTGTATTCTGCCGCGACGTGCGCGACGAGGCGCTTATCGCGCAGAAGTCCCGGCAGATTAACGAAATGCTTCTGGAATCGGCCAAGGCCCTCATGGGCGCTGATATGAATATCCCGCTGGGCGCGTCGGTGGGGGCCGTCATCGTCCCCGACG
>CAMHDB010000204.1 GCA_946183715.1 uncultured Oscillibacter sp. | reverse complement strand
GGGCGCGTGCAGTCCGTGGCCACGCGCATGGTCGACGACCGCGACCGCGAAATTGAGGACTTCAAGCCCGAGGAATACTGGTCACTCGACGCCGCGCTGTCACAGCGTCCGCTCCCCGCCGGAATGCCGGTGCCTGTGCGTATGCGCGCGGCGGAAGAAGAGAGCAACGCCGCCGCGACGGCGCCTGACCCGTCGCAGTTCGCCGCGCACTGGCACGGCGTCGATGGAAAGAAGGGCGAGCTTCAGAACCGCGACGCCGTGGAGGCCGTCATACGGGAGACGATTGGCGGGGCGTTCACGGTGTCGCAGGTACGCCGCGCCGAGAAACGCCGCAACCCCGCGCCGCCGTTTACTACGTCCACGCTACAGCAGGACGCGTCCCGCAAGCTGAACATGACGCCCCGGCGGACTATGGCCGTCGCGCAACAGCTCTACGAGGGCGTCGAAATACAGGGCGAGGGCGCCGTAGGCCTGATAACTTATATGCGTACCGATTCTTTGCGGCTGTCGGAAGAGGCGATAGCCGCCGCGCGGGAGTTCGTGTCGGTACACTACGGCGCGGCCTACTGCCCCGAACAGCCCCGGCGTTACCGCGCCAAGGGCAACGCGCAGGACGCCCACGAGGCCATACGGCCCAGTGACGTAAGCCGTACCCCCGAGAATGTCAAGGGCAGTCTGACACGGGAACAGTACCAGCTTTACAGGCTGATTTGGAGCCGCTTTGTAGCCTGTCAAATGTCGGCGGCGGTCTACGACGGCGTGTCGGTGGACATCAGCGCGGGGCGGCACGTATTCCGCGCCACGTCCTCTACGCTGAAATTCAACGGCTTTACGGCGGTCTACGAGGAGGGCCGCGACGAGGAAAAGGAAGAAGTCTATTCCCCGCTCCCGTCGCTGCAGGAGGGACAGCTTCTGTACTTGCGCGGCTACGACGCCGCCCAGAAATTCACGCAGCCCCCCGCCCACTACACCGACGCCACGTTAATTCGCGCCATGGAAGAGGAGGGAATCGGGAGGCCGTCGACCTACGCGCCGACGGTATCGACGATTCTTGACCGCCAATACGTGATGAAAGAGGGGAAGTACCTTCACATTACCAGTCTTGGACGGGTAGTCACGCAGTTGATGAAGGAGCGCTTTTCGGATATCGCCGACGTGAGTTTCACGGCGCGCATGGAGGAAGAGTTAGACGGCGTGGAGGAGGGCAAAACGTCGGGCAAGGCGGTTTTGCGGGGCTTCTACGGCAAATTCGAGCGGGACTTGCGCGACGCCGAACAGGCGTTAGAGGGGGTACGAATCAAAGTACCGGAACAGGTGACGGAGGAAGTCTGCCCGATTTGCGGGCGGAATCTGGTGATAAAGTCGGGGCGGTACGGGCCGTTCCTGTCGTGTCCGGGCTACCCGGAGTGTACGTTCGCCATGCCGCTCGTGGAAGTCATGCCGGGGCGGTGTCCGAAGTGCGGCGGGCGCCTCATGAAGCGGACGGGCGTCAGCCAGAACACCCACAAGTCCTACACGTACTACTGTTGCGAGAATCAGGTGTCGAACAAGTACAAAACGGCGACTTGCGACTTCCGGACATGGGATGTCCCGCTTGCGGAGGACTGTCCGGAGTGCGGACAGACGATGTTCAAATTGTCGGGGCGCGGGAAAAAGAAGGCGTTCTGTATCAATCCGGCGTGTCCGAACTTTTTACCCGAAGACCAGCGGGGATATTACAAGAAGGCGGAGAAGAGCGACGCCGACGCGCCGTCCGGCGAAACAGAGACGCCCGCCGCGAAAAAGCGCGTAACGCGCAAAAAGTCCGCCGACACGGAGACCGCGACGGCGAAGAAGTCCACGACGCGCAAGAAATCCGCCGACACGGAGACGGCTACCGCGAAGAAGTCCACGACACGCAAGACGACAACCGCGAAGAAGTCGACGACGCGCAAGAAGGCCGCCGACACGGAGACGGCTACCGCGAAGAAGTCGACGACACGCAAGAAGGCCGCCGACGCGGACGAAGCGAAGCCCGCGCGGAAGCGTACTTCCAAAAAGGCGGCGGCGGACACGGAAAAGGAGACGCCATGAATACGGTGACAGTCATCGGCGCGGGACTTGCGGGGAGTGAGTGCGCGTGGCAACTGGCGCGGCGGGGCGTCCGGGTGGACTTGCGCGAGATGAAGCCCGTCAAGCGTACTCCGGCGCACGTAACCGACGATTTCGCGGAATTGTGCTGTTCCAATTCGCTACGGAGTGACCAGTTGAGCAACGCGGTCGGGCTGTTGAAAGAGGAATTGCGGCGGCTGGGTTCGCTGATTCTGGAATGTGCCGACGCGACGCGCGTCGAGGCCGGCGGGGCGCTGGCCGTCGACAGGCACGGCTTTTCGGCGCTTGTTACGGAACGTATCCGCGCACACCCGAATATCGCCGTAACGCCCGGGGAAGTAACGGAAATCCCGGCGGGCGAAGTCGTGATTGCGTCTGGCCCGCTGACCTCCGACGCCCTCTCCGACGCCCTGCGCGATTTGTTGGGCGATACAACCGCGCTTTCGTTCTACGACGCCTCCGCGCCGCTGGTCTCCGCCGCGAGTGTGGACATGTCGCGCGCGTGGTTCGGTTCCCGCTACGACCGCGGCACTGCCGATTATATCAACTGTCCCATGACCGAAGCGGAGTACGACGCCTTCCGCGACGCCCTGTCCGCCGCGCGGGAGGCCGACGTACACGGCTTTGAGGATAAGAAAGTATTCGAGGGCTGTATGCCCGTGGAAGTCATGGCGCGCCGGGGGCGCGATACGCTGGCCTACGGCCCCCTGAAGCCGCGCGGCCTACGCGACCCGCGTACCGGGCGGGAGCCGTTCGCCGTCGTACAGCTCCGCCGCGATAACGCCGAGGGTTCGGTTTACAACTTAGTCGGCTTTCAGACGCACTTGAAATTCCCGGAGCAGAAGCGCGTATTCTCCATGATTCCGGCCCTGCACGACGCCGAGTTTCTGCGCTACGGCGTCATGCACCGGAATACGTTTCTGGACTCCCCGCGCCTCTTAGACCGCTACTACCGCCTGAAACGCGAGCCGCGTATCTCGTTCGCCGGGCAAATGACGGGCGTCGAGGGCTACGTGGAATCCGCCGCGAGCGGGTTCTTAGTGGGCGTGGAGACGGCGCGGAGACTGTCCGGACTGCCCCCCGTCGACTTCTCGCGCGAGACCGCGATAGGCGCGCTGGCCTGTTACGTGTCCAACCAGTCCGTGACGGCCTTCCAGCCCATGAACATCAATTTCGGAATCATGCCGCCGCTGGAACAGCGCGTAAGGGGCAAGCGGAATAAGAACGAGGCCATTTCCCGGCGTTCTCTCGAACTCATCAGCGCCATACGGGCGGA
>CAMHDB010000203.1 GCA_946183715.1 uncultured Oscillibacter sp. | reverse complement strand
TAGGCCTCGATTTCGTCGCCGACATGCACGATGTCCTCGGGGTTGGCGTTGGGGTCGTCGCTCAGCTCGCTGAACTTAATGTAAGCGGTCTGCTTCGCGCCGACATCGACTTCCACTTCCTTCGAGGTGATAGCCCTGACAATGCCCGTGACCTTCTCGCCTGTATTCAAAGTCCGGAAGGACTGCTTGTTCAGCATTTCTTCAAATTCGTTGGCGGGTTCCTCCTTGGCGGGCTCGACAGCCTCCGCCGGGGCCGGGGTTGCGGGTTCCTCCGCCACTGCCGGGGTTTCGGGTTCTTGCGCCGTCGCCGGGGTTGCGGGTTCTTCCGTGACAGACTCCGTGCTGCCCGTCACCGCTTCGTTGGTAAATTCTTCGCTCATTGTTGCAAATACCTCCTTAATGATGCCCGCCGGCGTGGACGCGCCCGCCGTCAGCCCCGCCACGGCGCACCCCGCGAACAAGTCCCCGGAGAGTTCCGCCGCCGTCTCAATCTGTACGACGCGCGGGCAGAAGTCCCGGCAAATCTCGGCAAGGTGGCGCGTATTGGCGCTTTTGCGGTCCCCGACCACCACCATGACGCCCACACGGGCGGCGATTTCCGTCGCCTCCGTCTGGCGCCTCTGCGTGGCGTTACAGATTGTATCATATTTTTTCGCGTCTGTACACTCTTTTTTTAAGATTTTCCAAGAGTTTTCAAAAATTTCGCGGATACAGGTCGTTTGCGCCACGACCGTGAGCGGGATTTCCCGGAAACCGGGCGTTTTCTCCATCCATTCGCGCACGGCGTCGGGGCCTTCGAGTACCAGCGGGCGGCGGCACCAGCTCGCAACCCCCATGACTTCCGGGTGGTTCGGCTCGCCGATAATCACCGCCCGCCGCCCTTCGGCCTCGGCTTCGGCGACAATCTGCTGTATCCGGCGCACGTTCGGGCACGTCGCGTCGACGCACTCCGCCCCCCGCGCCGTCAGGGCGTCCAATACGCTCTTGCGCTCGCCGTGGGAACGCACAACCACCACGTCCCCGGCGCGCAAGTCCCCCGGCTCCGACGTGCGCCGTACCCCCAGCGCCGACAGTTCCGCGATGACGTGCGCGTTGTGTATCAGGTCGCCCAGCATCCAACAGCCCCCGCGCGTCCGCGCGGTCTCGCGGGCTAAATCGACCGCCCGCCGTACCCCGTAGCAGAACCCCGCGCTCTTCGCTAAAATAACTTCCATCGTGTAACCTCCTAAAATTTCCGGAAAGCCTTACTTTTTCCGCGCCGTTGCCGATAAGAATAATGAGATTGTAGATTGCCGCCCTAACGCGCGGCGACGACAGCGTACAGAAAGGGGGAAAACGCTGTGAATCCGATTTCTAACATCCGCCCCGCGCCGGTTCGGCTGGACACCGTCGCGCGGACGCAGGAGAAGAAGGTCGAACAGACGGCGCGGAAGAAGTCCGAACAGACGGCGCTTTCGATACGGGAGACCCCGGCGGCGCAATACTCGCAGGGAACCCAGCCGATTTCCGCCGGAGAGTACCGTATCGGGCAGGACGAGGACGGGAAGCGCAAGATTGTCGTCGACCCCGTGACCGACGCCAACACGCCGAAGGCGCGGCCCGTGGAGTTACTCGGCGTCAACGTGCCCGGGAACGGCATGCAGGCCTCGGGCGTACTCGCCACCAATACGAAAGTGACCACCGCCGGAACCGACGCGCAGGCGGCGGACGTACTCGGCCTCAGCCTCAGCGCAAGCGAACCCGATACCGACACGCAAGCGGCGGGCGTACCCGGAACCGGGGAACCGCAGGAGCGCCCCGACAATATGCTCCGGGACGCCACGCGGCAGGCGCAGGACGCGGGCATATCCGGCACCGACTCGCGGCAGGAGCAGGCCGTCGCCGTGACGGGCGGGGCCGTGCGGCGGGCGGCGCAGGTCGTCGACATCACCGGGGACGCCGCGCGGGAGGCGCGGGACGTGGTGGTATCCGGGGCCGACGCCCGCGAAACGGAGGACGTGGACGTATCCGGCACCGCCGCGCGCGAGGCGCAGGACTTGGACATCACCGTAAACGCCGGGGAGAATCCGAACGAGGCCGACAACGCGATGGAATCCTCTATCGTGTTGCCGCAGGCCGCCGACCCGAACACGCGCGCCACCGACGTGACATCGACCGACAACGCCGGAATCAGGCCGGAAGACCTGAACGTGACTTCAACCCGTCGGCAACAGGCCGAAGCCATCGGCAATTCGCAGGCCGCCACGCGCCAGCGCAGGGCGGTCGACGCGAACCGCAACGCCGCCCAGCGGGCGCAAGTCGCGGGAGTGGCGCGGGACGCCCGGGAGAATGCGCAAGCCGTCAGCGAGTTGGGGAAGGCCGACAGGGACGAGGATACATTCGACGTGACCGAGGCCGCCGAGGAAAAGAGGGCGAACGCCGAACAGGTTCTCGACGCCGCCGAAAAGCGTAAGACCGACGCCGCCGAAGCGCTGAAAGTCTCCGGCAAGAAGGCGGAGGACAAGGAGCGGGCGGAAGCCGTGCAACTCCCGGGGGCCGCCGAGCGGGACGAACTCCCCGGAGCGTCCGAACAGCGGGCGCAGGCCGTCGAACTCCCCGGAGCGTCCGAACAGCGGGCGCAGGCCGTCGAACTCCCCGGAGTTTCCGACCGGCAGGCGCAGGGCGTCGAACTCCCCGGGGCCGACGAACGGCGGGCGAAAGTCCTGAATACCCCCGGGGCCGCCGACCAGCAGGCCAAAGCCCTCAACACGTCCGGCGCCGCCGACCAGCGGACTCAAGCCGTAGACCTCCCCGGGCGCGCCGACGAGCGCCGGCGGCAGACTGTAGACCTCCCGGGGCGCGCGCAGGCCGTAGACCTCCCGGGAATCGCCGACCGTCAGTCGAACGCCGTCAACAGGAACGAAAGCACCGTACAGCAGGAGGCCAAAGTCGAGGAGGCCAAGGAGACCGCCGAGAAAGAGCAGGCCAAACAGGTCGAGAAGGAAGAACAGGCCCGGAAGGACGCGCGGACAGAGCAGGCCCGTAAGGACGAACAGGCCGAGAAGGCGCGCAAGACGGAGGAAGTCAAGAAGAAGCGGAACGCCGCCGCCAAGAAAATCAAAGAGGACATCAAGCAGCTTAAGGCGCAAATCGCCCGCGAGCGGAACCCCAAAACCGCCGAACAGCTCAATATCCGCCTCGTACAGATGAACGCGAAATTGCGTCAGGTCAACCCCGGCGAGCAGGTGTCGCTTGCCTTCAAGTAAATGTACTCCCGCCCCTTCGTTTCGGAGGAGCGGGATTTCTTACGAATCGCCCGCCGTGCGCGGAGCCACGGAGGGGACTTTACAGCGGCGCGCCGCCGACGGCCTGTCCGCCCAGCGCGTAGGCCTGTACCAACA
>CAMHDB010000202.1 GCA_946183715.1 uncultured Oscillibacter sp. | reverse complement strand
TGCCCCGGCAGATACCGAGTACGGGCTTGTGTAAAGCCGTGAAGCGTTCCAGCAAATCCAGTTCGAGGGCGTCGCGCGCGGGGTCAAGGTTGCGCGAGGCCGTGTTCGATTGCCCGTAGCGCCACGGCTCCATGTCCCCGCCGCCGGGGAGTAACAGCCCGGTACAGGCCTCCGGGGTGCCGTCGAAACAGGCTTTCCCCCCGGCGCGCTCCACCGCCCGGACGTAGTTCCCGTACTTGCGCCTCTCTCCGATAATCCACAGCGTGGGCGTCATAACGCGTCGCCTCCTACGGCAGTTTCCAACAGTATACGCGCCGCCGGGGGAATTAGTAGCGGCGGTCGAGAATTTCGATGATATCGGCAATGGCGCCGTCGGCGCAGTCGCCGACGATGGTCGCGCCGCAGTCGCGCACGGCCCGCACGCAGTTGGACGGCGCGAACCCCTCCGCCGCAGACTGCAACATTGAAATGTCGTTGGCCTCGTCCCCGGCGCAGTAGACGTGCTCCGGCGCGATTCCAAGACGTGCCGCAAGTCTCAAAACCATACTGCCCTTTGTCGCGCCTTTCGCCGTGACTTCCAACAGCGTGCGCGCCGTGAAGAATACTTCGCAGTCCGCCGCCCAGTCGCGCGCGAGAACCGCTTCCTGTACGCGCTCTAAAATGTCGTGGTCGTCCTCGAACATCATTTTCAATACCGGGCGCGGCACGTCCGACACCGCCGCGCGCGGCTCCACCGGTACGCGCGTAATCTGTTCGTGCAGGCGGGTGTACTGGTTCGGGCGCACGGCGTAGACGATATCGTGTGTGTCGTAGAGTTCCAGCCCGGTAGAGGGGAAAAGCGACAGAATCTCCTCGGCGCGGTCGGGGACGCCGTCGGGCAGGGGGAGAATGTCGGCGTAGGTGTGTGTGCGGAAATCGTAGAGGGCGGCACCGTTCGCGACGACGAAAGGCGCGTTGCAAGGGATGTCCGCCGCGAAATTCCGGATGGACGGCACGGCGCGCCCCGTAGAGACTGTGAATGTCCCGCCGTTGCCCATGAAGTAGGACAGCGCGTCGAGATTGCGCGGCGGAATCACGGGGGCCGGACTGCCCGAAAGAAACGCCTTCTCCGTATTCAAGAGCGTGTTGTCGTAGTCGCTGGCGAGCAGGACGCCCGCAAATTTTCCCATGTCGCGCCTCCTTTGTGTGTTCGGTGGTTGTCCGGACGGCTGTCGTGTTAGTAGTCGCTCTGACGCCCTTCCGGTGTCGGTCAATGATTGTTCGGGCGGCCCTTCCGGTTCCGGTACCACGGTTTCCGGGTTCGTTTGCCCTCAGTCTGTTCGGGCGCGGCCTTGGGGGGCTTATTTCGCGGCTCCGCCTGTTTCCGGGGACGCGCCGGACGCGGATTCCGTGTCGGCGTCTCCTCGGGCCAGTGCAATTCCCGCCCGGGGAAGGCGTCGGCCTCCGGACGCTCCTCGACGTAGCGCGGCGGCGGCGGCGGGACGTGGATTCCGTTCCGTGTCCCCTTGCCGTTGCGCAACAGCAGGACTTCCGAACAGCGGTAGAGTTTCAAATGTTCCGGGTCGCTGTCGAGACTGACGCGCACGGTCTCCCGGAGCAAGTCCACCGACTTTACATTCCCGGGGCCGTCGGGCGTCTGTACGAACGACTCCGCTTTCGGCAGACGCCGCGCCGCCTCCTCATAGGCGAACTGCTCGTACTTCAGACAGCACATCAGGCGCCCGCAGGCCCCCGAAATTTTCGTCGGGTTCAGGCTCAGATTCTGCGTCTTGGCCATCTTAATCGACACGGGCAGGAAGGTCGTCAGAAACTGACAGCAGCACAAGGGGCGTCCGCAAATCCCTAAGCCGCCAATCATGCGCGCCTCGTCCCGGACGCCGATTTGACGGAGTTCGATTCTGCTGTGAAACACCGACGCCAAGTCGCGCACGAGCGCGCGGAAGTCTACGCGCCCGTCCGCCGTGAAAAAGAAAATGAGTTTGTTTCCCTCGAAGGAAATCGACACCCGCACGAGTTTCATTTCCAACCCGTGGGCCGCGATGCGCTCCTCCCCGATTCGGAACGCTTCCCGCTCCCTGCGGCGGTTCCAGTCCAGTACGCGCCTGTCCTCGTCGGTCGCGAGGCGTATGACGGTACTCAATGGGCGCACGTCCTCACCCTCCAGAATGGTACGGTTTCCGCGCGTACATATCGCAAATTCGAGGCCCTGCGTAGTCTCTACAATGACTTCCTGTCCGATTCTGATACGAAGTCCGCCGGGGTCGAAGTCGTAATTCCGGCTCCCGTTCGGAAATCGCACGCTGATAATTTCGCTCAATTACAATCCCTCCAATTCCGCCGCGAGCGCGCCGAGTACGTGCCCCACGCCGACGGTCGTACCGCAGTCGCGGCAGTAAGCCCCGACGCTGTCCAGCGCCGAGACAAGCCGTTTGCGGCCCAGATTTTCCGCAAGGTGCCGCGCAATCGCGCCGTATTCCTCCGGCGGCTCCCGCCCGTAAGTCAGGAACAACGCCGCGGCGAACGCCTCCCGGCACCATGAAAGCAATTCCTGTAAATCCTCCCGGGTGAGTTTCTTCTTGTCGCTCTCGAACTTTGTACACAGTTCCGCGACGGCCCCGCGCCCGCGTACCACGCGCCGGCAGAGTTCCTCCCCGCGCGCCGCGACGATATCCCGGGGCGCGGACGGCGCGCCCTGCGATTTCAGCTCCACACAGCGGGAGCGGAGCGTGCGCAGTACCGCCGACACGTCCTCCGCGCAGAAGACGAACGCCGCGTAGGGCGGCCCCTCCTCCACGACTTTCAGCAAAATATTCTGGTCGACAGGCGTCAGCAAAGAGCAGTCGGGGAAGATATAGACTTTACGCGCGCCCTCGTTCGGAACAATCCACGCGTCCGAGCGCGCGTCCCGCACGACTTCCGCCGACAGCGACTTGTGCTCGTCGTCGCGCACGGTGACGACATCCGGGTGAACGTCGCGGAACACCTTCCGGCAGTCGGGGCACTCCCCGCACGGACGCCCCCCCGCCGACGTACACTCATACGCGGCGGCGGCGAAGCGGGCCAGCCCTGACAGGTCTCCGCCGCCCGTCAACAGGAGCGCGTGCGACAGCGTGCCCCGCGCGGCGGCAGTCCGGATTTGCCGCGCCGCGCCGCCGTCCCGGTTCCATGAAGTTTCCGACATGCTCTCCGTCCTTTCGTGTTACGCGTCCACTATACCAGAAATATTTCCGCGCTGTCAACCGATTTTTCCAAAATTGGGGCTTGACATTTCCGCGAATTTCTGTATAATAGGAAAAGTGTCCGTTACCGGGTGTAGCGCAGTTGGTAGCGCGCTTGGTTCGGGACCAAGAGGCCGTGGGTTCAAATCCCGCCACTCGGACCAC
>CAMHDB010000201.1 GCA_946183715.1 uncultured Oscillibacter sp. | reverse complement strand
CCTTCCGCAACTGCGCCGCGACAAGGCGTCCGGTAATGCGTCCGGGGCCGCACAACAGCGCGGCGCGGAAAGGCCGTGTCCACTTTTCCTCCTGCTCCTCCAGAAACACGCCGAAATACGTCGCCAGAAAACTCCGCTCGTCCTCCGTGACTTTCAGGCCGTAATCGCTGTAAATCACTTTCGACGCAATGTCCGCCATACGCCACGCCAGCGGATACTTTTCCCGCAGTTCCTCCAACAGCGGGCTTTTCGTCCGCACGTTGAATTTTAAGCGATTCAGCATGAACATGAGGTGATATAGAAATTCGTCAATCGCTTCCGGGTTCTCAATGCGGATGTCGAGTTCCTGACGGATTTTTCCGAAGAGCTTTTCCCCAAGGGCTTTCATGCTTTCGTCCAGTTCAATGGCCCGCATATTCTGTGCGTCGGCGGGGGTGCGCATACCGATGACGGGAAGGAGTACGAACAGCTTTTCCTCTGCCGGAAACTCCACACCGAGGAAACGTCCGATTCGGTTGGACAGTCTGTCCACGACGGCAAATTCCGGTCGGGCCGTAAGGCTGTAAAAGGAAGCGGTCAGTTCCCCGATAGGATGGTCCGTCAGAAAGCGGTCAAGCATGACAACGAGGAAACGCTGAAAATTTTCCCTTGCGTTCGGCTCAAAGGGGCTGTCCGCGAACGTTTCCAGCGTCATACGCCCGATTTCCGGCTCTATGGGGTAGTCCCGGTAAAGGGCGTCATAAAGATTTTCAAGGACGTAGTGCCGGATGTCGCTTTCCGCGCCCCGCAGGATAAGTCCCTTTCCGGCTTTGCCGACAATCGCCAGCCGATACAGTTCCGCCTCGGCGCGGAGACGTTTCAGGTCATTGGACAGCGTCCCCCGGCTGACGTTCATCTCATAGGCCAGTTCGTCGGCGTTCAGGGGAGACTCCGCCCGCATGAGCTTTCCGAAAATGTAGTCCATACGGTTACGGGGAGAGTTCAGAAATTTGTCCGTTTCCAGCAGACGGGCGCGGACAGCCTGAAAGCGTTCCGTGTCATAAATATGAAGCGTAAATTTCCCCTGTTCGCTGTCGATGGACGCGCAACCCTGCAATTCCCCGTTGAGAATATGAATGTCATTGCGGACAGTCCGCCCGCTGACGCCCAGATAGGAAGCTAACGCGGCGGCGGTCAGAGAGGGCGTCCCGGCGAAAAGATGGAGAATGCCTGCCGCCCGGTTATCGCCGAACAGGTTATTCATACGCGTCAGCCTCCTTTCTCAGCGTTTTCCGGCTTATCCTCTGGACTTGCCGCCCGAAATATTAACGGTTGTTCCGGTGATATAACTGGCGCGGTCGGACACGAGGAACGCCACAAGGTTTCCTACTTCGTCGAGCTTGCCGTCGCGGCCAAGGGGAATTACTTTCGTGTAGTCCGTGGACAGGTCTTCGACCTTGACGCCCCGCGTATAGGCCAAAGCCGTGTTGTAGGCCGGGGTACGCAGTCCGGTTGCCTCCATAATGCCGGGGGCGACGCCTACCACGCGGATATTGTAGGGGCCGAGTTCCTTCGCCCAAGAGCGGATGAGGCTGTCCCGCGCGCCATTGGTGGCCGAGTAGGCGGACTGCCCCTGAGAACCCTCTTTGCCGGATTCGGAGGACATGCCGACGATGACGCCGCCGTTGCCCTGTTTGAGCATTTGCCGCGCACAGGCCTGCGCGCAGTAGACCATGCCCCGGACGTTGATGTCGAACATCTTATCGTAGGCGTTGTCGTCGAGTTCGTATTCGGGGTGTTCGCCCCTCACGTCCACCAGCAGACGGGGCAGGTTGATTCCGGCGACGTTGACCAGCGCGTCGATTTTGCCGTACTTCGCCACTACCGCGTCGGCCATAGCCTGTACGCTTTCCTTACTGGTCACGTCGCACTTGACGCAGTACGCGCCGGAAAGCTCCTGCCCGGTCTCGACCGCCACGTCCACGACGACGGGCACGGCGTCCGCCGCCTTCAGCGTCGTGACGACGTGATTGGCGATGCCGGACGCGCCTCCCGTCACGATGACTACGCGGCCTTCCAATCCAAGCCAATTCGCCATACTGTATCGCTCCTTCTCCGTGTATTTCGGGAATGTTTCCCAAAGCCTGATGTCATTATACGGAAAAGGCGGCGTTGTTTAAGTCAATCTTTTTCCGTGGCACTGAAAAATGTTGTAAGAGACGCCTGCTGTCCAAAAAACACAAAATGGATACAACTTTCTCTTATTGGTGGTGTCACGGAGTTGTTGATGACAGTCCGCAAACTCTTGCGGCACAAAGCGCATGGAAATGACTTCCACACTTTTCTGACACTACCGAACAGTAACAACCAACTACCGGAGAGGCTTTCCCGCCCCTCCGGTAGTTTTGCGCTTTTTTAGGAGAAACTTCCCATAATTCCTGTTTTTGAGGGCTTTTCCGTCATTGACCAGATAATATCAGCAATTTCCCAATATCTTCCTGCTTTGAGACAGCCCCTTCATTCAGGTCATGGCGCGGTGAAGGATAGCGGCCATTTGCAGACGGGTCAGGGTGGAATAGGGGTTCAGATAGCCGTCCTCGGTGCCCTGAAAGACGCCCATTACCACTAACGAGCTCATGGCCTCCATGGCGTAGTAGGAGACCAGATAGCCGTCCTTGAAACGCGACAGGTTGTCGATTTGCGGGGCGGGGGCCTGTCCGGCGCGGGCCAGACAGCGGTACAAATAAACCGCCGCGTCTTGTCTCGATATCGCCTCGCCGGGGTGGAAATACTGCGCGGACTCCGTAATGCCGAGCGCCCGCGCGGCGGCGATATAGGGCGTGTAGTAGAAATTCAGCTCCACGTCATCGTAGCCGCCCGTGCCGGGGTAGCTGGGGAAGTTGTACATTCTGCCGAGAACGGTCACGTAGGCGCCGCGCCGCGCGGGGCCGTCGGGTTCGTAGGTCGTGGGGGTGGTGCCGTTGAGGACGCTGTAGTAGCGGAAGAAGTCGACGGCGGGGACGGCCCAAGCGCGGTTTGACAGGTCGGTAAAATAGGCCGACCGTTCCGGGGGAAGAACCTGTATGCGGAGAATGCCGCTGTAGACGATATTGTAGATATTGCGCGCGATATAGGTAATGGTCGCGGTGCCCTTGAATCCGGCTTTCGGGAGGAAGTAAATCTGCCCGAGGGTATCGGGGGAGTAGTCGCGGGAGGAATCGAAGGGGGAGTAGAGGCCGGGGGAGAGGTAGTTGAGCAGGAGTTTCCCGGAAGCGGGGGCGGGCGGCGTGATGTGGATGGTCACAACGTCGCCGATTTCCTGTTGTGCGGGGGTGAGGATGTCGGCGGCGCGGATGGCCACGGCGGGGCCTCCGGTGGAGTAGGCGGAGGCGGTTCCGGCACTCAGATTCAGTCCGGGCCGCTCGACGTGAATCAGCAGGTAGCCCGTGAGGGAGTTGCCGTCGTCG